>DAOWOP010000034.1 GCA_030642005.1 Planctomycetales bacterium | reverse complement strand
TGCCGGCTTTGAGGAACGCGATCAGCGCACCCTGAAGGCTTGGGGCTGTTGTACTTATTTTCTCGCGTTTTGTAACCGTGAGTTTATTTTTCCCGCGGTTCCGGCGGCACTTCCTTAGGTCCGAGGATAGTATCCGGCGGGGCTGTATGAACCGTGAACGTCCGGGTCTTGGCCAGCATGAGGCGATGTTCCGGGCCTTTGACGGCCAGGATGCGAAGCCGGCAGAGTTTGGAGTTGACCTGCGGGACGGTCCACTTGATTGTCTCGCCTGCCTGTAGATTTTCAGACACGACTCGCCAGGATCGGCCGTTATTGGCCGAAAATTGCAGCACGACGTTTTTGTACTTGTCGATACCGTCGGGCAGCCACTTGAGCATTCGTGACGTTCCGCCTCTGATCAGCACTCCTGGCTGGGGCCAGCCTGGTTTCGTCCCGGCGGGTCCTTCGGTCTGGACGACCAGTTCCCACGGTTTCGACGGTCTGACGGTCGGCTCGGCCGGCAGCGGCGGCCCGTCCACGTGGAGAACTTCCGAGAATACGAAGTTGAGATTATCGGCCTTGTCGGCGGCCTCGATACGGAATCGCATCCGCCCGCCGCCTCTGCCCTGCCGACCGGCCGCCTCAGGCGGGATCGGAACCTTCATCGCCCCGGTGGCCGAAAGGCTCAAGGGAAACCTGGTCCAGACGACGTTATCAGGAAACGTCCCGAACGTCGTGGCCATGCGTACGCTGTCGGAAACAAGGTTGACGTCGCGGACGCACCAGCGGACCTCGACGGTATCGCCGACGGAATAGATGTGCGGGATTTCGTTGCCGTGCTCGTCGGTTTCTATCGGCGGCGGCGAGACGGAGACCTCGATTGCGGGCCTGGTCGTATCGACCACGTAGATTCGGTGCGGCGTTCCGGGAGAAGCCGCCGCGACGCCCTGTCCAGGCCCGACGAAGCGAACCCAGTGCGAGCCGTCGGCCTCGGCATGGAAGAGAAAATGCGTCTGCTCAACGCCGTAGTACCCCGCACGGTCCCAGTTCTCGCCGGCGCTGACGGAGTACCATACCGCCAGACGGGGAACGCCCGGAACCTGATAACCGGTCGAATGCTTCACGAAAAACTGATTACTGTCGGAGTAATAAACCGGTATGCCCGCCCCGACGATCTCGGCTACGGGAAGGTCCTCGCTGGGACGATAGTAGTAAGGGGCGTCGTAAGTCCAGGACGGATAATCGGCACGGGGGTCCCAGTCGGGATTCTCGTCCTGCACTTCACAACCGACGATCAACATCGCCAATACCATAAAACATATCTTTATACGCATAGCCAGGCTCCTTGCAGAGAACACACCATAATCGGACATCATTCTATTTCACTGATTTTATCGACACAAGAATACATTTACATAAGTCTTATGAAAAAGAGAAACTCTCGACAAAAGCGCCGCCGGGTGTATAATCCTGTCGTCCGACAATAATATGCCCGAAGGACGGTCGCCTCGGCAGGCCTTCGAGACAAGGTAAATGAGTATTAAGGAGCAGCATGAGCAAACCAAGACGAAGAAGGAAAATCGGCTCCAAGAAGCGTCGTGAGCGCCGTAACCGTCGCAAGAAGCGATAGAACGACAGAAAGCAGTCAGCGTTCAGCAGGCAGCAGGAAGAAAATCCTCTGGGTTCGTGGCTGAACGCTGATTGCTGACTGCTATAAATTCAGTTCCATACCCCTGCGATCTCCGTCGAGCAGTTCGGGCAGCGGGCCTCGGCAAGGCGAATCTCCGCGGTAGAAAATCCCGTTCGCCGAATCAGCATCGCCCCGCAGTTCGGGCAGTTGGTGTTTTCGTATTGGCCGGCAGGGACGTTGCCGCAATAGAGATATTTCAGCCCCGCCCGCCGGCCGATTTCCATCGCCGTCTCAAGCGTCTCCATCGGCGTGGAGGGCGTCTCGGTCATCTTGTAATCGCCGTGGAACCGGCTGACGTGCCAGGGCACATCGACGCCCAACTCGCCGGCGATAAAACCGGCGATGTCGGAAAGTTCCGCCTCCGAGTCGTTCATCCCCGGCACCACCAGCGTCGTTACCTCAACCCATACGCCCGCGGCGACAAGTTCAGCCAGGCACGTCAGCACAGGCTGGAGGCGCGCCTTCATCACACGCCGATAGGTCTCGTCGCGGAAGGCTTTTAAGTCCACATTTATTGCGTCGAGGTACGGGGCGATGGTTCGCACAGCCAGCGGCGTCATGAAGCCGTTGGAGACGAAACAGTTTTTGATGCCGGCGTCGTGGGCGAGTTTGGCAGTATCGTAGCACAACTCGAAAAAAACGGTCGGCTCGGTGTAAGTGAAACTCATGGACTTACAGCCGTTGCGTTCGGCTGATTCGACCAGATCGGCCGGCGGGACGGACTGGCCGGTCAGAACTTTTCCGCTTCGCGGCGACTGGGAAATCTGCCAGTTCTGGCAGAACGAGCACTGGAAGTTGCACCCCGCAGCCGCCAGCGAAAGGCTCATCGTGCCGGGCAGAAAATGGAACAGCGGCTTCTTCTCGATAGGGTCGATATTGACGGCTACGAGGGCGTCATAGTTCAGCGAGATAAGTTTGCCGTCGATGTTCTTGCGGACGCGGCAGATGCCGGTCTCGCCGGGCTTGATGAGACACTCATGCCCGCAAAGCCGGCAGCGGACAGCGCCGTCGTCGGCGGATTCGTAAAGCATCGCCTCATGTCCGTTGCGCTGCGTCATCAGTGGGTTCTCATATGGGTGTCACGCTTTCGCCCGCAGCGCAGAGTGCAAGCATGTTGTAATGCGTAATACGCCTACCCGCTGCGCGTGAAGGCATGGCGTTCAGCGCCTCTTGCGGCGCTCCTTATACCATTCGAACAGGTCCGTGCCGCAATAGGGGCAGATTTCCTTGCCGCCGCCCTTGGTAAACGCCTCCGGGTCCGTGATGCACTTGGAGAGATAATATTTCTCGCACTTGGGGCATCTGTTCATCAGGAAGACGGATTTTTCGGCGCCGCACTTGTCGCAGTCTATGGCGACAGACTCGCCGCCCATTCCCACCATCATCTCCCTGAAGACACCCGCATCCTTCCGATCAATCACCCACTCCTCGCCGCATTTGACGCACTTGACGCGAAACTCCCCCATCTTTTCAATTGGACCACCGCCGGGCTTGCGGGTCTTTTGCAGCGTCGGCATGAGTACTCCGGCGTTGATGCCCGACTGTACCATGGAGATTACCGACGACGGCATTGAGCCGTAGGATTCGATTGTGATGCCCTTTGCGTCGCTGCTGATGGCAGCGATTTGAGGCCAGACGTATTTTTCGACCTTGGGCAGCGGCGGAAGCATCTCCGGTTTGATGGACGGTGCGAATTTGCCCAGCATATTTATCCCCGCCGTCCCGCCGAGCAGCACGGCGCCGTAGAACCGCCTTACCAGCGACGGCGTGTTGGTGTAGGACAAGGCCGATGCGTTGGGGCTGAGGCGTTTGCGGAAGGATGCGAAGGCCGCCGATTGCGCCAGCGGCTTCTGTGTCGTTCCGCCGGCCAGCGCCGCCACCACCTGCGGGAAGGCAGCCAGGTAGAATTTGCCCTTGTGCACCGCCCACGCCGGCGCCACCGGTATCAGAATATCGCCCGGCATCGCAAAGTAATGCACCTCTATCTCGCCGGACTTGTATTTGCGGATGCTTGCCGTCGCCTCGCGGGCCGGTAGGACGATTGGCTCACCTCGTATCCCCGGCGGGACCTCGTCGCCGGTCAAATCGACCGACATCGTTGTCGGGGCCAGGCCCGATGCTATTTTCACTATTTGCGCTTCGAGTTTAGCCAGTGCGGCCGAGAACTTCTCGGCATCCTTTAACTGTACGATGACAGCCGTTCCTGTCAGCGTCCCGCCCAGCGACGGCGCGCTGACGAGAGTCCACTGGTCGCCCATGTGCGTCAGGAGGTCTTTTTCGATGTCCAGGCCTAGTTGTTCACATGCGGCTGACAACATTCCTTCGACCTGTTCTCCGGCGTTCGGGTCGATAGCGGCGGCGATGCGTTTGATCTCCGCCAATACCTTTGCCGGGTCGAGGTTTATCGCTGCGACGTAGTCGGCGTCGTCGGGGATGCCGCTCAGCGCAGCGGCTCCCAGCGGCTTGCCCGCTGCCGGCATCAACACTCCCCGATGCGGCGCGGGGCTGAAGATGCGGCACTTCTCGTGGAACCCGCGATCGACGATGTTGCTCGCTCCGGCGATCGCCGTTACGCCGTCGATGCCCATGGCCTTGATGATCTTGCGGAACTGGCTCTGGTCGGCAGGCGCTGTGGTCGCCGGCGGCATCGGCGTCAACTTCTCGGCAATCGTCAGAATACGCGGGACATCCGCATAGTAGGCCATTTGCACCTGCTCGCCGGCCACTTCCTTCATCGCGGCTTTGAATTTCGCCAGGTTCGCCAGCGACTTGGCCTTTCCGTTGACGACGGAGGCGACCTTTATCGGAACGCCATCGCCAAGCGAGATGAAGAAGACGCTGCCGACGTATCCCATAGCGCATTTTCCCGCCGGCGTGGTGAAACCGTGATAAGACAGGTTGCCGACGGCGGCCTGGGAAAGTTTGTTTTCTTTGCCGATAAGCCCCAGCAGTTTCTGGAGGTGCGCGTCGAAGGCGGCCTTGTCCTTTTGCAGGTCGATCAGGACAACGCCGACGGGTACGGATTCGTCCGGCCCAGCCGCTGCGCCTTCGCCCGGACCGGCCGGGACCGAAATATCCAGAAGCGCCGCCGCCGAGGGTTTCTGCCAGGCAATTGCCGCCATCGCCCAGACGCTCTCGAACATCGCCGGAGCGTCCTGCTCGCCGGTACTCTCAAGACCCTTGCCCGCCGCGGTCCTGATCGCCCCGAACAGGTCTTTTACGCCCGGCTCGGCCAGGAGTTGACCGAACATCGAGCCGTTGAACGTCAGGCTCCGCCCGCTCCAGCCGACGTAGGCAATCGCATTTTCAGGGACTTTATCCGCCAGGGGCGCCGCCGACATCACCGTTCCCGTCAAACCCGCGACGACAAATAACGCTGCAACCATGTTGATAATCTTTATTCTCATTGTGGTGCTCCTGTTATGTAGGTTTGGAAATGCAATTCGCTCATGCCCGCTGTAACAAGACACTATGCTAACCCGAAACGAACGAGCGGGGAAAGGAAAATTGTCGCAACGATTCTTCCCCTGTCATTCCGGAGATCCCGGCATTGCTTTACCGGGCATGAAGAAGCATAATCTTTATCATTCGCCGATACCGGATAACAGGAGAAAAGAACATGAATCGGACACTGCAAATCGCTGTTGTGTTGACGATGGCGGCTGGGATCGTGGCGTTGGCGGGCTGTTCGGCCCACAGCGAGACGAATAAAACACCCGTCACCAAACCCAAACCCGAAACAACGGAGAAAACTGTGAAAGAAAACGACACCAGTGCCGCAAAGAACCCCGTCGTGATAATCGAGACGTCCATGGGCGTGATCAAGGCCGAACTTTGGGCCGACAAGGCCCCCGAAACCGCGGCGAATTTCCTGCACTACGTCGATGAGAAATACTACGACGGTCTGATCTTCCACCGCGTCATCGCCGGGTTCATGATCCAGGGCGGCGGGTTCACGCCGGACATGCAGCAGAAGCCAACGCACGAACCGATTAAGAACGAGGCTTCAGCCGATAAGCCCAACGCCCGCGGCACGCTGGCGATGGCGCGGACATCCGATGTCCACAGCGCCACTGCCCAGTTCTTCGTCAACCTCGCCAATAACGAATTCCTCAACCACACCGACAAGACCGCCCGCGGCTTCGGGTACTGCGCCTTCGGCAGGGTTATCGAGGGTATGGACGTGGTCGATAAGATCGCCGCCGTCAAAACCGGCAACGCAGGCCAGCATCAGAACGTCCCCGTCGAACAGGTCGTAATCAAGAGCATCCGCCGAGCGGAATAACCCCGACAGTCCTTCAGCCTGTGGCTTGCAGGTTTGGCCGTTGCCCCCGCGGCGCGGCCTGGCGACTGGATTTTAGGTAGCGACGAATCATGCCACCGCAACGACAAAAGTTGTTCAGCATGCGCAAGATGGTCCTGGTCGCGCTTGGGGTCGGGGCGCTGGCTGTCCTTGCCTGCAAGTTTTATCCGGTGGGCAAGCAAGACAACGTCATATTCATTATCTCGCCCTATCGGTATGGGGGGACCTGGGTTTTCGATGATCCTGGCGCAGGTCTTGTCAGAGAGCCTTTCGTTGCGGGAATCCCTCAACTGATTGACAAACTCGTCGAGGACATACCCGACGCCGACAAAGGATTCCGACTCCTCTTTTCAAGCAAGCCATTTCCGGGGCACACAACGAAACTCATTTGGCGACGGGAGCAAGACGGCGGAAACTGGTACTATTCTGAAGAGTTTGATTCGGAAGGGTGGCTGTGCCCCGCTCTCTTCAAATATTTCAAAAAGGCTCCGAAAAAAATATATATCAAAGCAGAAAGAAAGTAGCCCGGAGAGGAAGCCGGTCCGGCGTGCAACCGGGTGGAGTTTGGGCTATTATAACTGTGCCGTGAACGGTTTGTGTTGTTTCAGAGTAGTTACCATGAAGATGAAGCCTCGAATACTTCTGAACATTGTGCTGTCGATATTGGTCCTGGCTGTGGCGGGTTCAGCGGTGTGGCTGCTGCTGGCGTACAGCCGCCAGCCCGCCCGGCGCGTGCGTCCCAAAGTTATCCCCAAAGTCCTCGCCCCGCCGATTAAACCGGCATTGGAGCGGAGCGTCGAGATTATCGGCTACGGCTCGGCTCGCCCGCACGTCCAACTGACAATCACGCCGCAGGTAACGGGCATTGTCGTCGCCAAGGCCGACAACTTCCTCTCCGGCAAATACGTCCGTAAGGGCGACGTACTATTCGGCATCGACCGGACGGATTACGACCTGGCCGTCCGACGGGCCGAGAGTCGAATCGACCTGCTCAAGGCACAAATTGACCGGCTTGAACAGGAGCAAAAGAACCTCACCGAATCGGAAAGGATCGAAACCGGCCTGGTGAAACTCGCCGACGAGCAACTCCGGAAGGTCAAAAGACTGCTGGAGATTAAGGCAGGCAGCGAAAACGAAGTCGATCTTGCGCGCGAGACGCTGCTGGGACGGCAAAGGCAACTCCAGGGCATCCTCAGCCAGTTGGCGTTAATCGGGCCTCAACGCAGGCAACTTGCCGCTGAACTCGCTTCGGCCGGGGTGGAGTCAGCCCAGGCCAGGGTCAATCTTGGGCGGTGCACAATCACAAGCGGCGTCAGCGGACGAGTGCTGAATTGCCGGGTCGAGGTCGGTCAGTTGGTTCAGGCCGGCGGAAACTGCGGCGAAATCTACGGTAGCGGCATTATGGAATTGCCGATCTCGGTTCCCGCGACCGAGTTGAACTGGCTTTTGGGCATTGATAACCGCGACGCCACAGCCGAGAAGTTCGATCATATCAAGGCCCTGGTGAAATGGCAGCAGTCCGACAGCGTTACCTGGTCCGGGTACCTCGACCGCATCGAAGCCGGACTCGAAGCGAAAACGCGAACCGCCACGCTTGTGATACGTGTGCAAAACCCCCCACCCGGTAACGCCAAAGAGATGCTCAAAGCGAATATGTTCTGCAAGGCTGTTATCGTCGGTAAAACAATACCGAAGGTGTATGTTCTTCCGCGCGGAGCGATCCTGCCTGACGGCAGCGTGTACGTAGTCGTCGCAGGCCGGTTGAGGAGCAAACCCGTCAAGGTCGCGCGTTACACCGGTAAAGAGGTGTTAATCCTTCCGGGCGGCGGCATCAGCGACGGCGACAGGGTAGTAACAGGCGCTATCGTCAAACCGGTAATCGGAATGAAAATCAAGCCCGTCGGCAAGACGCCGAAAGCCTCGTCCGCAACGACAAAACCGGAAAAAGCGGCGAATGCAGGGTCATAGCCCGGATTTTTCGTTAACCACAGAGGACACAGAGAACGCAGAGATATTTATTTTAAAAGAACTCAAACTGACCGATTTTGTAATAGCCCGGAGGGCGAAAGATTTGTAGCCCCGCCCGTGAGGGCGGGGATTCGGGGCCGTCCAATAAACTGTAAGCCCCGGCAGGGGCGGCAGATAGGTTCGCAAGTCATTGTGCCGCCCCTGCCGGGGCTGAACCGAAGAGGCTGCCGATTATTTCCCGGCCCTTACGGACCGGACTTGCTACGGCGTCGCCCTGGCAAGCCGGGCTACAAATCTCTCGCCCTAACGGGCTGAAGAACAAAATGACGCTCTGTTTTTTGAGATTTATGATAACCTGGATACAATTACCCCCATGGGGCAGGTTTGTGGTGAACCACAGTAACTTTTGAAAAACAATGAAATACATTTTTAAAATCTCTGCGTTCTCTGCGTTCTCTGCGGTGAATGAAAAATGCGGAACAGGAGCGCGATTGTGAGTGTAATCCGCCGAATGGTGCTGAATCCGGTCGCCGGTAACATGCTTATGCTGCTGATTCTTGGCGGCGGCCTGACGGCGAGTTTCCTCATCCCCCGCGAGATGTTCCCCGAATTCGACGTAAATTACATAACCGTTGCGGTTCCCTATCCCGGCGCGGGTCCAGCCGATATCGAAAAAGGCATCTGCCTGAAGGTCGAAGACAGCCTCTATGGTGTGGACGGGATCAAAGAGGTTTCCTCCACCAGTAACGAAGGCGTCGGATCGATCCTTCTGGAACTGAAAACCGGCGCAGACGTCCGCAAGGTGCTCGATGACGTCAAGAGCGAGGTCGATAAAATCGACTTCAAGGGCGCCGAAGACCCCGTTGTCGCGGAAGTAACGGTGCAAATACATGTGATTAACGTGGCTTTGGGCATCGGTGGCAACGAGAAGGGGCGTTTGCCGGATATTTCGGAGGAGCATACGCTCAAAGAACTGGCTGAAGACATCCGCGATGAGATTAATGACCTTCCGGAAATCTCCCAGGTGAACATCCTGGGCGTGCGGGACTACGAGATTGTCGTGGAGATTTCGGAGCAGGACCTTCGCCGTTACGCACTTACACTCGCCCAGGTCGCCCGTGCAATTCGTCAAAGCAGTTTCGATCTGCCTGTCGGAAGCGTCAAAACCCGCAGCGGCGAACTTACCATCCGCGTTGCCGCCCAGAAGGACACCGCCGAGGAGTATAAGAAGATCGTTCTGCTCTCTCAGCCGGACGGCGCGGTCGTCCGGCTCGGCGATATTGCTGAAGTCAGAGAAGGTTTCGAGGACGTTGATGTCGGCGGGCTTTTCAACGGCAGGAAAGCCGTCATGATCAGCGTTTATAAGACCGGCGATGAGGACAGTATCAAAATCGCCGAAGCGGTTCGCAGATACGTTGAACGCAAGAAGAGCGAACTTCCCGATGGTATTATGCTGGATACATGGTCGGACTTATCCAAACCTATCCAGGACCGCCTCGACATGCTCGTTCGCAACGGTCTGTGGGGGCTGGTGCTGGTGTTCCTTATTTTGTGGTTGTTCCTGAGCGCCCGCCTGTCGGTGTGGGTGGCGATGGGTATCCCCGTTTCTCTGCTGGGGACGATTTTCGTACTGAACATGTTTGGTCAGACGCTGAACATGATGAGCATGTTCGCGCTGATAATGGCGCTGGGGTTAATCGTCGATGACGCGATAGTCGTCGGCGAGAATGTCTATTCCGGCGTGGAGCGCGGCGAGGCGCCCCGTCTGGCAGCCGTTAACGGAACCCGTCGCGTGCTGATGCCGGTAGTGGCGGCTGTGATGACAACGTGGATTGCGTTTGTCCCGATGCTGTTCATTCCGGGCGTCATGGGGAAATTCATTCAGGTCTTTCCGATCGTTGTGATATTGGCGCTGGCGTTCTCGCTTATCGAGTGCGTCCTGATACTACCGCCTCACCTTGCCCACAGCCTGCGTGCACGGCGGCGTCATCACGAACATATCGGGCAGCCGACCCGCCTGGCCGATACAATCCGCGCTCGTATCGACGGCGCTATACGCTGGTTCATCGACGTGCCGTTCATGCGGGCCTATCGACTGGCTACCCGGTATCGATACATAACCCTTGCGTTGGCCCTGGGCGTGCTGACGCTTACGGTGGGCGCTCAGCAGGCGGGGTTTATTCCCTTCATTACAATGCCGAAGGACGTTGACAGCGATATGATTCGCGCCCGCATCACGCTGCAGACGGGTACGCCGTTCGAGCGGACCAGGCAGGTCGCCCGCCAGGTAACCGCCGCTGTGAAACGCATCAACGAACAGGTAAAAGGCGAAGACGGAAAACCGATTATCCGACACGTCTATTCGCTGCTGGGACAGCACGGCAGGCATAGCGGCAGAGGTTCGAAGGGGGCGCATCTCTGTCAGGTAATCGTCGAACTCTCGCCGACCGAGCACCGGGGGCGGTCTTTTACCAGCGAACAGATAATCCAGATGTGGCGGAAGAACACAGGACCGATCCCCGACGCCGTCAGCCACAATTTCGGCTCGTTCCGCGGCGGGCCCGGCGGAGCGGCGTTTGAAATCCGCCTGATGGGACCAAACACCGATTACCTCAAACCCGCTGTCGATCGCCTCAATGACCGCCTTGGCGAATTCACCGGCGTCAGCGACATCAGCGACGACGCGGTTCCTGGAAATATGGAGATGAAAATCGTACGCCTCAAACCGGGCGCTGAAAACCTCGGTATCACGCTTGACATGCTTTCGGCACAACTCGGCGACGCATTCTACGGTAACGAGAGCGTCAAAATTCAGCGTGGTCGGGACGAGATCAAAGTGATGGTCCGTTACCCCGCCTCGCAACGACGGAGCCTCGGCGACGTCGAGAACATGCGTGTCCGAACCCCTGACGGAGACGAATTACCGTTCGGCATCGTCGCCGACGTCGTTATGGAACGCGGATACACCACGCTGCGGCGGGTCGGACGAAACAGCGTGGTTACCGTCTCGGCGGACATAGACGAAAAAACCGCAAACGTAAAAAAAATCATCGACGAACTTTCAGACGAAAACGGGTTCTTCGCGGAACTGGAGAAGAAATATCCGGAACTGAAGATTGAAAAACGCGGTCAGAGTTACCAAATGGCCGAAACGTTCGACGCCCTGCGGATATGGGTCCCAATATCGCTGATGGCGATTTATACGATACTGGCGGCGATGTTCCGCAGTTACATCCAGCCGATTATTATAATGATAGCGATTCCGTTCGGATTGGTCGGCGCGGTCGTCGGGCACTGGCTGCTCGGATTCGACGTAACGCTGCTGAGCGTGTTCGGAATGGTGGCGCTGGCGGGGATTGTGGTCAACGATTCGCTGGTGCTGATAGACCGGATAAATCGTGGTGTCCGCGCCGGAGCCGGCGTGTTCGCATCAGTCGCCGAAGGCGCACGCGCACGCTTCAGGCCCATTATCCTCACAACAATCACCACCGTCGCGGGTATCACGCCACTGCTGTTCGAGCGGTCGTTCCAGGCGCAGTTCCTCAAACCAATGGCAGTGTCGCTCGCCTTCGGCCTGATGTTCGCAACCATGCTGACGCTGCTGGTCGTGCCAAGTTTGTACCTTATCGGAAACGACATCCGCCGAGTGTTCCGCTGGCAGCGAACCGGCGTCTGGCCAAGCCCTGAAGACGTCGTCAAACGCGATGAACCAATGGAAGAAAAGTAATTGGTAATTCGTAATTGGTAATCCGTAACAGAGCGTCGGGGATTTCTTTTACTAATTACGAATTACGAATTACTGATTACTGATTACCACTACAAAAGGATTCAATGTCGATTGAACTTTATATCAAAGATGAATGGAAAGGGCCTCTCGCCGCCGCCGAACTCGACACCTTTGAGGCGATGATGGAAAGTCCGGCTGGAAGGTGCGTCTCATGGCATACGAGGGGGCAGACTTATCGCATCGAACTGCCTGACGGCGAGGTTGTCTTCCTCAAGCGCGACGCCTACACGAGCATCAAGGACATCTTTACGGACCTGCTGCACCTGCGTCGTCCCCAGCCGCCGTGCGTGAACGAGGTCTGCGCACTTCGATTAGTCGCCGAGTTGGGAATCGCCGCGCCGGAGGTCATTGCCTGGGGCCGGCGTTGTCGGGCGGGCATGCCGTGGCAGGCGGCGATGGTGATGCGGGAGTTACCGGGCGCGCCGATGTACGAATTTCTCTCCGCCGACACCCCCGCCGACCGCCGACGCGACGTGATGCGAACAGCCGGCGAAGTCGCCGCAAAACTCTACCGCGCCGGCTTGGCCTGGCCCGATATAGCGCCGAAACACTTCATCGTCAACGGCGACGCCGTCGGAATACTCGACTTGGCAAGGATGCGCCGAACCCGCCGGCCTGTGAAATGGTTCATGCCCAAACAGGTCCGGCGGTTCTGCGACAGGCTCGGCAATCGCGGCGGCAGTGAAGATGATATTAAAACATTCCTTGATGCCCTGAACAAATATTGAATAGTATCGGGGAAAGATGAACGTTCCGACAGTAAGCGGACAGAATAGCGGGATTATTTACAATAACTCATAATGCCTTCATTGATTATCAATGAGATTTACCGCACGATTTCCGGCGAGGGCGCTTCGGCTGGTCGGCCCTGCACAATCGTCCGCCTCACCGGATGCAACCTGCGCTGCTTGTGGTGCGATACGACCTACGCATATAACGAAGGGCGGAAAATGACCGTCGATGAGGTGCTGGCCGAGGTGCAGCGACTCGACGCTAAACTTCTGCTCGTTACCGGCGGTGAGCCGCTCTTGCAGACCGACACGCCGGAACTGCTTGGCCGACTCTGCGACACCGGCTGCGAAGCGCTCCTGGAGACCAACGGCTCGCTGGACATCAGCGGCGTGGACACGCGCGTGGTGCGATGCGTGGACATTAAATGCCCCGGCTCCGGGCAGGCCGATTCGCTCCGCCGGGACAATCTTGATTGCCTGCGAAAGACAGATGAGATAAAATTCGTTCTTGCCGACCGGAGCGATTACGATTTCGCCCGCGAACTTATCGAAAGCCGCGATTTGACCTCGCGGTGCACGGTGTTTATGACCCCGGCTGCCGGATTATTGAGACCGGCCGAACTGGCCGAGTGGATACTCGCCGACGGCTTACAGGTGCGGCTTGGGCTGCAACTGCATAAAATCATCTGGCCCGAGGCCGAGCGAGGCGTGTGATACATAAAGAAGCATTAGCAGGGATACAGGAGATACAAGGGATAAAGATTTTTTTCCTTTCTTTTCTTTATCTAACTTCTTATCCCGTGCATCCCCTGTATCCCTGCTAATTTTTAACGAAGACCATATATGAAAGCCGAATTGAGTAAGACATTTCGATTTGACGCCGCCCATCGCCTGCCGAACGTTCCGGCCGGGCATAAGTGCGCCGCGATGCACGGGCACGGGTATCGCGTTACAGTAATCGCAGCCGGCGAAGTGGATGAAAAGACCGGCTGGGTTATGGACTTCGGAAAGATAAACGAACTCGTCGGGCCGCTGATAAATCAACTGGACCACACCACGCTGAACGAAATCGCAGGCCTGGGAAATCCCACCAGCGAGATGCTGGCGGCGTGGTTCTGGGACCGCATCGCGCCAGCCCTGCCGGAACTGTCAGCCATCACCGTAGCCGAGTCCGACAATTCCGCCTGCACCTATCGCGGGCATTAGAGCAATGAAAGGAGTAATGAAAATGGATGTCAGAATTGAAACTCGCAACCCTCAAAAAGTGGCTTTTGTACGCCACGTCGGCCCCTATGCTGAATGTGGCTCCGCGTGGGGGAAACTCATGGCATGGGCGGGACCAAAGGGTCTTGGCTCGCTGCCGGAGTGCCTGGGCATCTGCTATGACGACCCGAAGATAACTCCGGCTGACAAGATTCGCTACGACGCCTGCATTCCCGTACCCGAAGACGTCGAGGGCGAAGGCGAAGTAGGCGTACAGGAAATCGCCGGCGGCGACTACGCAATTACTACCCACAAAGGCCCATACGCCGAACTCCATAAAGCCTATGACTACTTATATGGCCAATGGCTTTCCGAAAGCGATTACGAGTTGCGAGACATTCCCTGTTTCGAGATGTACCTGAACACCCCGGATACCACGCCCGAGCAGGACCTGCTCACCGACATCTACGTGCCGGTCCAAAAACAGGCGTAAAAAAAGCATGGGGCGCAGGGCATGGGGAATATTGAATACTACTCTGCGAAGCGCTGCGTAGCACGAGCAGAGAACCTGCCTACCTGCGGTAAGCAGGCAGGTGTTGAATTTCGAAGTAACAGAAAAAAAGAAAAAAAGTGCAGACTGGGCCGAGTGAAGCAAGGCCCACCTTATACTGTCGGCCATCACGGTAGCCGAGTCCGAAAATTCCTCCTGCACCTATCGCGGGCAATAGGTGCAGGAGAAGGCTGATCTGTCGTAGCCGATCTTTACCTACGGCTTCGTCGCCTCTACAAGATATTCATATAGTTCTTTTTTAGATGTTCGTTTTCGGAGCGTGAGAATTCGCACAGATGTAAAACCCGCCTCCTCGAACATAGCGGCATAAATATCCTGCGTCGGCAGAAGGACATCATAAAACTTGGAATTACCGACGACGTAATGACAGCGAGCCCCACTTCTTAGCACCTGAAACAAACTATCAAGATGCTCTTGGATATCGCAAAAGTATTTGTGCACATAGTTACCAAGAACAGGTTGCTTTTCGCTTATTCTCCCAATCAATGATTGGAATGAATTATAGGGTATGTTTTTTTTGTCGGGGGGCTTCCAGTTGGTAAGCATGCTTGTTGCGCACCCCCAGGTGCCGCCAATCGCTTCGGAGTCCATCTCGCCCGCTTGTCGCCCGGTTTCAAGATACCCCAACCAATACATGTAGGGGCGAAGCTCTCTAATGTAACTCATCCTGTTCGGATAAGGCGGGCTTGTAATAACCATGGAGTAGTTTTTCAGCGGCAAGACCGTGTTCAACTTCCTGGCGTCTCCGCAAATAATCCGACAATTATGCCCTGCTAATGGCTCCTGTAGAGATTCGCCGGTCGTCTGTGCGGTCTTTATAAACAGGGAGAAGGTGCCCGATGTCGATTGTTCGAAGAGCGCGGCGTCTTTCTTTGGTTGCTTCCTGAAAGACATGGACTGGTGCCCAAACGACACATTAGCAACACCTATAAGCACTTGGCAAAAAGTCAGTTTGAGCAGGTCTCGGATGCGATCATCTATATCCGGCTGTCTGCGGATTGCCCGAAAAAGAACGGCCAAGTCTTTAAGAATATCTGTATCCCACCATTTGTCGATCTGGTGAATCGGCGGAACCCATACCGCACTCGTGTTCTCCGACGTTTTAGCTGCATGGTAAACGCGAAACGCGCTTTCGAGAAAGGTGTCTATTTCGCCGGCAGTGAATGGTTGCAGTTTCAATCTGCCAAGCCAGACAAGAAAGGGATTTATGTCCACCGCATGACAAGCAAATCCCTTCTGTGCGCAAACCAGGGGAGTTGTTCCGGTTCCTGAAAACGGTTCGAGAACCAATTGTTCCGCAGGCTCACCATCGAGTATCTCGGAGACAACGTGGAGCGAGTAAGCAGGAGTAAGCCGTAACCATCCGTGCCTGCCATTTCTCGCGTTCCCGCGAAACGTGAGCATCTTACGTTGTCCGAGTTGGGCGGTACTGCGTTCGCCCAGATCAATCGAGGATGGGAAAAGCGCTTCTGTCATCGCAATAACACCTTGATGATTTCCTGTATGTCTTTTTGGAGAACGGTTTTGTGGCGATCAAAGAAACCGGCGAGATCATAACCAAGAACATCTTTGCAGAAAACGTACGTGGAATCGAGAGGGCTTCCAGCGAGCGTTCCTTGCAGAATGACCCATTTTGCCCGAAGGTACCGATCCACTATATCGTCATCAATTTGAGTGGAAAACAAGCAGACTACCGGGACATAGGAGTGCGCGTAAGCGTTGGCTGCATTGGCGATATCTGCATTCTGACGTTTGGCATCCTTGCTTTTGTACCCTTGTCGAACCTCGAACACAGTCCCCTTGAGCGCTTTTGATTCGGACGATCCCAATTCGAGAAACTTACAGATTTCCGCAATCCATTTGCGAATTCGCTTTCCGCTTTCCACGTTTTGGATTTCGTCAACGGGAATTCGGCCGTCAAGGGAAAGCGTTCGAGTCCTGCCGGAAGACGTTTTCACCGTGTAGTTCCAGGAGGCCTGTGCCGCCGTTAATCCGAGTGTGTCTTGCAGGACGAGATTAAAAACCCTCTCGCAACTAAGTCCTATCTGGCGATAGACTGACGTAATTCCGCCGGCTGCCTTGTGAGCAGCATACACCAATGGCGAATCAAGACCAAACCAATTGTAAAAACAATCCTCCTGGTAAAGAGTCCGAAACTCGTCGAGCGAATAACCTCCAGGTTTACGCTTTCCGAATTTTGGGTGGTAATTCCTACATACTGATATCGTGCTTCTGATAACCTCCAGATACTTCGCCTCTCGCTCCTGGACGGAAACAAAAACACGCGAGTCGTCTTTTCGCGAACTATCTTGTCGCATGCACAAAGGATACCTCCGGCGCTATGCACTTCGCAACGTACAGGTTATTTTACTCTACCACCGGTACCGGTCCGGCGAGGGCTTCGAAGTCGGTCATTGGCGTGCGTTCGCCGGATTTGATGAATTCGTGGTCCATGCGGAGTTCGGGTATCTTCGTCGCCAGCCAGCGATGAAGGACGGCCTTTTTGGTCCGGCTGGCGGTGGCGTGATCGGCGAAGACGGCTGCGACGATCAGGAAGATGGACATATCGACCATTCGCCGGCCCATCAGGTCCATGTACTCGGTGCCGGGCTGGTCCTTGACGAACTCGATGGCTTCGGCGAGCAGGGCCTTGCCGGCCTGGATTTGCTCGATGTAAGGCGTCAGGTCGTCGGGCCAGTCGCGCCCGTCAAGCAGCATGTCGATGACGGTGATCGCCGAGCCGCTGCTGACGCCGCGGACGGCCGCGAGGACCTGCAACTGGCTGGTGCCTTCGTAGATGGTGGTAATCCTGCTGTCGCGGAGGTGCCGCTCGACGGGGTAATCCTTCATATATCCCGACCCGCCGAGCACGGCGACGGACCCGTTGGCGACGCGCATCGACATCTCCGAGGCATAGTACTTGCTCATCGGCGTCAGCATCGCGTTGTAACGTTTGTACTTGCGAGATTCGCCCTTGAGGGCCTTCTTTTCGTCCTTGTCCGAGACGTCGCCGAAATGGAGTTTCTTCAGCGCCCCGATCTCGATATCGACGCAGAAACATGCGAAGTAGGTCAATGCGCGGGCAGCCTGGATATCGATCTGCATATCGGAAATCAGTTCGCGCAATGCCGGGAAATTCTCGATTTCCGTGCCGAATTGCTTCCGGCTGTGGCCGTAATCGCGTGCGACGCGGAATGCGGCTTCGGCGATACCGAGCGATTGAGCGGCGATACCGATCCGCGCGCCGTTCATCAGGCTCATTACGTAGGTAATCAGTCCGCGCTGCCGCTCGCCGATGAGTTTGGCCGGTGCGCGGTCGAAGACGATCTCGCACGTCGGCGAGCCATGGATGCCGAGTTTGTCTTCCAGCCGGCGGATTTTGACCTTAGGCCCGCGCTCGACCAGAAGCAGGCTCAGCCCGCGACCGTCGGCTATTTCAGGCTCGGACCGCGCCAACACCAGCAGCACCTCCCCGCAGCCGTTGGTGATGAACCGCTTGACGCCGTGGACGAACCAGTTGCCCGATTCGTCCTGATATACGTGCGCGGCGCACTTGACTGCCTGGAGGTCGCTTCCGGCCTCCGGCTCGGTGAGGACCATCGCGCCGGTCCATTCGCCGCTGGCCATTCGAGGGAGATACTCGGCCTTTATCTCCTCGGATGCGAAGGCGTTGATGGTCTCGGCGATGCCCTGCAGGCCGTAGATGTTCATCAGCGACGCGTCGGCCCGGCTGACGATCTCATTGCTCATCGTATAGACGAGGTTCGGGCAGTTCAGCCCGCCGAAGCGATAAGGCAGTGTGAAGCCCATCAAATCGGCCTGACCGAGCAGTTTGATTGCCTCGGCGATGCCCGGCGCGTATGTTACCGAGCCGTCGTCGTTGAGCGTGTTGCCGACGAGGTCGGTTTCTTCGGCCGTCGGTGCTATACGCTCGCCGGCCAGTTCGCCCAACATTGTCAGTATCCGCCGGTAGTTATCGATCGCGTCGTCGGCGTCGGCCGGGGCACAATCAAACTCATCCTGGTACTTAAAACCTTCCTCGGTCAGTCCGGCCAGACGCGCCAGGTCCATGTGCTCGAATGAGAAAAGTATGTCGTCGTTGTCGGTAAAGAAATTCGCCATGAGTGCCTTCCATTTGGTTTTACATCAGGAACATTGGCAGTGGTTTGAGTTCGCGTGTCATGGGGTCCAAAACCACTTCCAGCGCTTCCAGCGTCAGGACGCCCAGTAAATTGGTGTCGCTTTTCTGCCCGAAGATAACTTTCGACGTACCCCCACTGTCGCGGAATTCAAAGTAGGCCTCTCCTGTTTTACGAGTAATCTTCTCGCCATTGGCCAGGAAAAACGATTTCTCACCAAAGGCCTTAATCCCTAATTCCTTCAGTATCGCCGCCGGGACAACCGTATATGCCGCCCCGGAATCAACGAGAAAATCGATTTCCTTAAAGCGTTTGGCCTCTCTGTTCTTCTTGATTCGAAGCGTAATGTTAGTCATTCCCATGAGATAACTCCCTTCAATCCTATTATAGCACAGATCGCTACGCTTTTGCTCCTGCCCCGGAGCGGACGGCCTTGATCATCTTCGGGAGTACATCGTTGATGTCGCCGACGATTCCGTAGTGTGCCACGCCGAAGATCGGGGCGTCTTTGTCGGTGTTTATCGCGATGATTTTGGCTGATTCGGCCATACCCGCGCGGTGCTGGACTGCCCCGCTGATTCCGCAGGCGATGTAAAGGGCCGGTCGTACGGTCGTTCCGGTCTGGCCGACCTGGTGGTCGTGCTCGACGTATCCCAAATCGACGGCTGCACGCGACCCGCCGACTTCCGCGCCCAGACACCCGGCCAGGTCCCATATCAACTGAAAATTCTCTCTGCTGCCTACGCCCGCCCCGCCGGCGACGATGATACGAGCAGCCTTGAGGTTAACCGCCTTTCCCCGCCGCTGCGATTCGATTATCTCCAGCGGAAGCGTCAGCCCGTCAAGATTCGCCTGGCACTCGACAATCTCGCCGGTCCGTCCCTCGTCGGCTTCCGTCATCGGCATGACGCCCTCGCGAACGGTCGCCATCTGGGGCCAGCGGTCGTAATTGACGATCGTGGCGATAATGTTGCCCCCGAAAGCGGGGCGTATCTGGAACAGGAGGTTCTTATGCTCGTTCTTCGTAACCGGTTCGGTATGGTCGCCGATCTGAAGGTCGGTGCAGTCCGCCGTCAGGCCACACTTCATTGCGCTGGCTATCGACGGGGCAAGGTCCCGCCCGATGGGGGTAGCGCCGTACATGACTATCTGCGGCTTGTGGGCGGATATGAGGTCGCAGAGCACCCTGGAGTACGAGGCGGCCTGGTAGTGCCGGAGTTTGTCGTGCTCGACCAGATAGACCTTGTCGGCGCCGTGGGCGATGAGCCTGTCGGCTAGGCTGCGGACGCCCTTGCCGGCAAGCACCGTCGCCAGTGGAACGGACAACTTTTCGGCCAGAGATCGGCCCTTGCTCATCAATTCCAGCGGAACGTCCGACAGTTTCCCGTCTTCGGCTTCCGCGAAAACCCATACTTCGCCTTGTCGATTAACTTCGATCATATTCGGTTCCCGATTGTTACTGGTTGACTGGTTTATTGGTTGACTGGTTCATTGGATTCTGTGCCAACTCGTAATTATTTACGTTTCATCCTGTTAATTATTTCCCCCCTAATTCCTTGTGCCTATGTTCCCGTTCCTCTCGCATGAGAGCCTCTCGCCGTTCCTTTCGTTCCTTCTTTGAATTTATTTCCACCATTGTCATCACCACAGCACCAAACCCTATCAATAGAATACTAGGAACCGCAGCCCCTGAAGCTCCTGATAAAAAAGCGAAAAGAACGACCAGCCCCAGTACAAACATTATGGCACCTATCCAACCAAGCATTCCTATCTCCTTTCAATTCATATCTTACTATTAGGCTCTGTCTGAAAAGTCATCTTTTAGTCCCATAGGGACGTCTTTATTAGCCACGGGCGGTAGCCCGTGGAAAATGTCCGATCCGAATCCAGCCCCGTAGGGGCGTCTTAATTTGATCACAACCTACTG
>DAOWOP010000030.1 GCA_030642005.1 Planctomycetales bacterium | reverse complement strand
CGCTGATATAGTTAACGGGAAGCCCCGGTCGTGAGCGATCCGGGGCTTTTCTGTAACGTGTTGGAGTCAAAGGGTTATGAACGTTTCCGGACGAGGGCGAAAGTCTCTGTTTCGCAGGCCGCAAACCGCACACCGATTGTTACCGTGGACGGTTGCCGCCGATAATCGAAAACCCCGCCGCGAACTCTCTGACTCTCTGTTGAACAAGCCTCTCTGGGTTAACAACTCCGTCCGTCTTGGACCCCATAGTAAAATCGAACTTGTCGATTCAGGAGACGTCGCATGGGCATAGACGATAAGATTATTAAGGATATCGTTCGGCAGATTCTCACCGTCGCCAAGCCGGACAAAATCATCCTCTTCGGCTCCGCCGCCACGGGCCAGATGACCCGCGACAGCGATATCGACCTGTTGATCGTCGAGCCTGACTCCACCAACCAACGCAAAGAATATGTTCGCATTCGAAAGGCGCTGTGGGACTTCGACTACCCCTTCGATATTCTCTTCATCGCTACGCAATGGTTCGAAGAGAGCAAGGAGGTCGTTGGCGGCATTGCCTACCCGGCCAACAAATATGGGAAGGTGATCTATGAAGCCGCCTGAAAATCAATCTTGTCGAAAGATTATCAATGATTGGGTGAACAAGGCCAATCTGGATATCCGCTCGGCCGAGACATTACTCGCCCAAGATCACCCACTGCTTTATCCTTCGTGTTTTCATTCACAGCAGGCCGCCGAAAAGTATATCAAGGCACTGTTGACATGGTGGGATATTGAAGTGCCAAAGACCCATGAACTGGGCAAGCTGCTGAAGATGGTCGAAGCTCGTGACGTCAAATTGGCGGCGATGTTGCTCGACGTGATTGTGCTCAATACATACGCCGTCGATATTCGCTATCCGGGGGATCAACCGGAACCCAGTTTGGAAGAATCTTGCGAGGCATTGAAACTCGCCCAACAAGTCCGCGATGCGATCTTGCCGTTGATGCCCAGCCCATCTGGTGGAGGCGGTGAGGAAGCGAAGTGATATTCTCTCCTGAGAATCCATCCCCACGAGACCAAGCCCAGGAGTTGGCCTGGCAGGCAATGGAGCATGTTCACCGAGACGACGAACGCGCCGCTCAAATATGCCACAAGGCGCTGGATATCTATCCCGACTGCGTCGATGCCTTGCACATGCTGGCTGACATTGAGAGCCAATGGCAGCGAGATTTTGTCATTGGAGTGAAAAAGGCAATCGAGGCCGGCCGACGCGAGCTAGGCGAAGAGTTCTTTCGGGAGAACAAGGGCTATTTCTGGGGGATAATAGAAACACGGCCGTTCATGCGGGCCATGGGCGCACTTGCTGAAGCCTTGGCTGACAACGAATACCATCTCGACGAAGCGATTGCCATCCACGAGGAGATGCTGGAACTGAATCCCGGCGATAATCAGGGAATTCGTTACGGCCTGCTTGGCTGCTATCTGGCCAGGAAGCAATACTACAAAGCACAGACGCTTCTGGACCAGTATCCAGATGAGGCGTCCGCATTCTTTTTATGGGGTAAGGTTCTGCTCGATTACGCAACGAAAGGTGAAGGCAAAGCCGCCAAGACGTTGCAAGAAGCCCGCAAAGAAAACCCGCATGTCGAACAATACTTCTTCCCTCGCAAACGGAAACCACGCGAGCGTCTGGGATACTACTCACCTGGTAACGAAAGCGAAGCGATTGCCTGCGCCCAACTGCTTCACGTCGCATGGAAAGCACACAGCCCAGCCCGCAAGTGGCTTCAGCAGGTTTGTGCGACGCAAGAATGACGAAGCCGCCATCCGAACCAATCCGCTACGCCATCTATACCCGCCAATCTTCGGACGGGTTGTTGGATTTTTCCTCGTGCAACGCCCAGTTTGCGACCTGCCGCGATTTCGCTCAGCAATCCGGTGAACCCACTCTCCACTGGATCGAGCAACATTTTGATGACGAGGGCTACTCCGGCACGACGCTGGATCGGCCGGGCATGCGGAGACTTCGCAAGGTCATTGATCTTGGCGGAATCGACCGCATCTATACCGTCGCGCTCGACCGTCTGACCCGAAACATGCGTGACGCGGTCGTCCTGCTCGACGAACTGGAAAAAGCCGCTGTGGAGTTGCGACTTGTCCACCAACCGGAGTTGACTTCCGGCCCCGAAAGCCGCTTCCTGAAGCACGTGTTAGCGGCCTTTTCGGAGTTCGAAAGAGATATGATTGCCACGCGTATTGCCGAGTCGCGTACATACCTGAAGAAGCATGGCCGGAGATTGGCTGGCCCAGCACAGTTCGGCTACGATGCTGATCCTGTTACGAAACAACTCGTGCCGAACCGCTCTGAATCCCGGCGGGTCCGCGCGATATTCCGACGTGCCGCCAGCGGACAGACGCCGGCTGAAATCGCACGACGAATCGACCATCTTGGCTGGCGCACCAAACAATGGATTGCACAGCGGTCCGGCAAGGTTGCCGGTGGAGGTCGATGGACAGCCAGGCAGGTGGCCAGTCTTCTGCGTAACCCCGTGTACTTGGGTCGATTTGCCGATGGTGAAGAAACCCGACCAGGTTGCCACGATGCAATCGTAACACCGGAGTTGTTCGATGCCGCTCGTCAACAGTTGGGTCATCGCCGTACCAGCGGGACAACCACACGCCGGGAATATGCATTCCCGTTGCGAGGCAAGATCATTTGCCCCAAGTGCAAGCGCCCGCTGAACACCTACGTCATCACGAAGAAACAAGGCGCGAAGGGCCAGTATATTCTCCGCTATTACCGATGTCGTTCGACTGCTGGCGGTAGGTCACCATGCAAGGGTGCGTCCTATCCCGCGTGGGAAATCGAGAACTTCGTGCGCCGGCAACTGGCCAACGAAGCGACCTGGTTGAATCTGGCGGCATTCACTGATTCCATACCGGCTGCCAAGTCAATGGCCGCGATCTGGCAATCACTCGATGAGCCAACCCAAATGCGATTTCTGCCCCAGGTGGTCGAACGGGTTGAATTCAGCCGGGAGAATACGGTAATGAGAATCACCTTCACAAACCGCCTTACTGAAATTGTAACCAACTGCCAATAAAGAACATATCAAAATACCCTGTGAACCATTAGGTTGCCGAGAAGTCAGGGGCATTTTGAGGTCAATGAAAAACCGCTAACTTCAGCGGCCTGACGGTTCACGCCAAAGCCCGGTAGCGAGAGCGCCCGGGCTTTCGTCGTATCTCCGTGCGGGCAAAGGCTTACGGCTATTCCCACCCGCCCCGCGGCGTTCTCTGGTTCGCGTTGTTTCGTTCGGGGTGCGATTGCAACCGTGGGGGTTACGTTCGCTGCCCGAACGAATCGGCCTCAAACTCTCGCGCTCTCTGTTTAACACACCTCTTGCGGTTAACGCGGGGTTGCGTTCGGGGGCCCTCTATGAGAGTTGCGGAATCGTGGACCGGTTGAAGCCTCATGGCCACCGGGACAGGCTGTGCTCCTACAACCTTGGGTCGACCGCTTCACTCTCCATTGCCAGGATGCCAAAGATGCATTCGTGGACGCGACGGAGAGGTTCGCGCCGGGTGAAGCGTTCGAGCACCTTGATACCCAACCAGCGCACGCAAGACGAAGTGGCGGAAAACATCACACGAGAATTTTCACCCGTTAAGAATTGTCTCAACCTCCTCCTTATCCACGTCCGTGATGTAGGTTATTCCGCTAACCTGTGCCGCCTCGCGTGTCAGTGCCGCCAGGTCGTCTCTTGCTATGTGTTCCAGAGCGAACTTTCGGCTGCCGGCCATTATCTGACGCAGGCCCTGGGCAAGACGTTCGTAATAGGTATAAAGCCCCAACGCACCGGTCGGCAGTTTTTCAAACTCTTTGTCCCCCAGTTCCTTGCGCAACTCGCTTGCGGTTACGAAGATTTCATCCTTCGAATTACCGAAGCGTTCGATGTACACCGGAACCTGGTTGTCGTCGATTGTGCGTCCGATTGTCTTGCCGACCATTGCCGCGGCGATAGGGGCGCGGGCCATGCCGATTAGCCTTGTGAACGGCGCGCCAAGGGCCAGTCCCTTGAAAATTTGGTCTTCGAAGACAAAGCCGCCGGCAGGAGTGAGTGCGGGCACGTGCTCACCCTTGTCGGCAAAGCGTTTGGTGTACTGATACAGAAGCGAGTGCAGTTCGACGGGCGGGACGCCCCATTCATTCATCATTCGCCAGGGACTCATGCCCGTGCCGCCGCCCGCGCCATCTACGGTAAGAAGGTCGAGTTTGTAACGCGAGGCAAACAAGACCGCCCGCGCCAAATCCGCGGGCCGATACGCGCCGGTCTTGAGGAAGATGTATTTCGCACCGGCGCTTCGCAATTCCTCAACTCGCTTGGCAAACGCTTCTTCGGTAACCATGCCAACGCGCGAATGCCGCTCAAATTCCTTGAAGGCGCCATGCTCGAAAGCCTTGATAACGTCAGGATCGGTCGGATTCGGCATTACAATGTAGCCGCGGTCGTAAAGCATCTGGGCCTTTTTGAGGTCTGCAATTTTTACCTCTCCGCCGATGTCTTTCGCGCCCTGACCCCATTTGAGTTCCACGCATTCCACGCCGAGTTTCTCGATGGCGTATTCCTGCACGCCAAGCCGGGTATCCTCAATGTTCGCCTGCACGATAATAGCGCCGTAACCGTCGCGCTGATTATCCTTGTAAAGCTTTACACGGCGTTTCAGATCGACCGTATCGATTGGTCTGCCGTTTTCGATAACGGACTCGGGGTCCATTCCGACAACGTTCTCGCCGATGGTCAGACCGGTCCCCGCCATCGCAGAACCGATGGCCAGACCTTCCCAGTTGTTCTTGGCGATATTCGTCGAGCCGATTCCCGGAATGATCCACGGAAGACGGAACTTCAGTCCCTTGTCGTGGCCGAAGGCGACTTCCAGATTGACGGCCGGGAAGACGGCCTTGTCGCTGTCGGCCTCGATGCCGTGCGCGCCGACCGCCGTTCCCATAATGTTAAAATGCGAGTAGTCGATGGGATAGGTCTTCTCTGCCGCAGTGGTTATCACGCCGAATGGTTGCGGGTAAATAACCTCGTGTCCGCGATATGCGCTCTTGCCGATCTCGCACATGCCGATGCATCCGTCCACGCAGGTCGTACACATGCCCGATGCCGGCGAAACAGAACCTTCCGTTCGATTCTTCGTAAGAGTTGCCGCCGAGGCGTTTATCTTTGAAAGCGTAACTGACATTTATTCGACTCCTTCTTTTCTTATTTGTCTTTTTGTATCTCGCAGGCGACACAAGGGTCCATATAGCACATCATGTCATCAAACTGGTCTTTCTCAAGACAGGGCGGGGCAAGATTTGCGCAAGCACCGCATATTGGTTTTTCCGGTTCGTTATAGGTGCATCGCAGCTGGCAGGCGGGGCATATATACATGCAGGCACCGCACAGCCGGCAGACATCTGATTTGATGTCAAACGGCGTGCCGATACTCCTCTTCTCGCCCCTGCCCCGGAAGCCGATGGCCTTGGCCATCATCTGCTCTTCACACATCCGCACGCACAGCCCGCAAAGGATGCAATCCTCATATTCCTGCTTGAATCGCTGCTGACGCACATCGTGTGCGGCGGCAAGGTCCTGTATCGTCTTGGACTGCGGGCAGGAGGCCAGCAGGAGTTCGAGGATCATCTTTCGCGCGCGAATGACACGCGCCGACGCGGTGCGGACCTTGAGGCCCTCTTCGGCAGGATAGGTACAGGAGGAGACGAGTTTTGCCCTGGGACCTTCCCCGATCTCCACCACGCACAACCGGCAAGCGCCGTAGGACGACAGGCCGTCCACATGGCACAGCGTCGGGATGGGAAATCCCAAAAACCGCGCCGCTTCCAGCACGGTACTGCCGTCTTCGACCGAAACGTCCAACCCGTTAATGGTAAGATTGACCATCGTTATCTTCGCCTCCCGGCGGCCGGTATTCCTTCAAGACGCTACGTTACGTCCACTGCCTCAAACTTACAGACGCTCCTGCACGCGCCGCACTTGATGCACTTGTCGGCGTCAATCGTATGGGGTTGTTTTTTCTCACCCGTAATCGCACCTTCCGGGCAGGCTTTAACGCAGGCCTGGCATCCTACGCAGTTCTCATTAATCGAATAGTGGATAAGTTCCTTGCACACGCCTGCCGGGCATCGCTTGTTTTCAATGTGTTCGAGATATTCATCCCGGAAGTATCGCAACGTGGAAAGTACGGGATTGGGCGCCGTCTGGCCGAGGCCGCACATCGTCGTATCTCTGACTACGACTGCGAGTTCTTCAAGAAGGTCCAGGTGCTCCGGCGTGCCTCTGCCGGCGGAAATATCGTCGAGAATTTCGTACATCCTCTGCGTGCCCTTGCGGCAGGTGAAGCACTTCCCGCACGACTCGTCTTTGAGGAAGTTCATGAAATATTTGGCGACATCGACCATGCAGGTATTCTCGTCCATGACGATCATGCCGCCGGAACCCATAATCGAGCCAGCCTCGGTCAGACTGTCGTAATCGACGGGAAGGTCAAACTTGTCGGCGGGTATGCATCCGCCCGACGGGCCGCCTGTCTGAACGGCTTTGATTTTGGCTTTGCCCGACGGTCCACCGCCGATGTCATAGACGATTTCCTTAATCGTGATGCCCATCGGCACTTCGACAAGGCCTGTATTCCTGATTTTCCCTACCAGGCTGAAAATCTTCGTGCCGGAATTGTTTTTCGTCCCGGTTTTCGCAAACGCCTCGGCCTCGCCGTCGATTATGATCGGGATATTCGCCCACGTTTCGACGTTGTTGATGGCAGTGGGTTTTCCGTCGATACCTTTTTGAATGGGGAACGGTGGTCGCTGACGCGGCTCGCCCATCTTACCTTCGATTGACCGGATAAGCGCGGTCTCTTCTCCGCAGACAAACGCCCCTGCGCCGCGAACAATCTGAATGTCGAAGGAAAATCCCGTACCGAGGATGTTCTCGCCCAGAAGGCTTAGTTCCGACGCTTGGCGAAGCGCGATGATAAGATGTTTGATGGCAAGGGGGTATTCATTGCGGACGTAGATCACCCCGTGTTTGGAGCCGGTGCCATAAGCGCCGATGAGCATGCCTTCGATGATGCTGTGCGGGTTGCCCTCAAGCACGCTGCGGTCCATGTATGCGCCCGGATCGCCTTCGTCGGCGTTACAAACGAGAAACTTCTCACGGCCGTTGGGTTGTTTGGCCAGCATTTCCCACTTCAGCCCCGTGGGAAATCCCGCGCCGCCGCGTCCTCGCAGACCCGAAGATTTCACCTGTTCTATCACCCACGCGGGGCTGCGCTTATCAAGCGCCTTGACAAGAGAACCGTAGCCGCCATGTTCCAGGTAGTTATAAACCCGGATGGGATCGACTTTCTCGTTTCGCCCCAGCAACGTCCGAACCTGCTTACTGAAAAACGGGAGGTCGTCCTGCTTTTCGATTTGCTCGCCGGTTTGGGAATCCTTCAAGAGAAGGTCTGTAAGCACCTCGCCTTTCGCCACGGCCTCAACAATCAGCGCCATCTCTTTCAGGCCGACGTTGGGATAGACCGTACGGGCCGGTTCGATCAGCACCGAAGGCTCGATCTGGCAAAATCCGTGGCAGCCGGTAATTCGAAGTTTGACTTTTCCGGTCAGTTCCTTGGCGAGAATTTCGCGCTTTGCCACGCGGATGATGTCGCTGGCGCCGCTGGCCTGGCCGCAAGTACCAGCGGGAATGACAATGGTGGGAATATCGGGATCCCGGCCGGTTCGCAATCGGTCCTGGAGCGTCCTGAAGTCGTCAAGTGATTTTAATTTCAGCATTTGTAAAATAACCCTGTGCTTTTGTGCGTTTGTACAGGTGAACGCGTTTGACGATTAAACATGGACGCCCTCCAGGTCCAGTCGATGCGACTTGCATCCTCGACGCGAGCAGACCTGCATCATCCCACCGTTGCGGACAACCATCGGCACCATCGGCGCTCCGCATTCCGGGCAGTTAGAGGCGCTCACGAGCTCCGCGTAGCAGTGGGGGCAGAAGAAATAGAGGACCGTATCGGTGGGAATATCGATCTGCGAGATGATATTAAAACTGCCGTAGAGACAGGAGCGGTTGAAGCGGCAATGCTGGTTATCGAAAGAAATCGTTACCCGGATCGACGGCAGGCCGTCAATGAGCAGGGTCGGGTCCATCAGGCTGTGGTTGCAGTGCGAACAGTTGACTTCCAGGGGGAAGACTCGCTCGTCGGTTTCGACCTCGATCTCGTCCATGCCCTCCCGTGTCCTGGCGATTATCCCGGCTACCTTGGTCGGTTTCACGTTGGAGAAATAATGGCCGTCCACAACGACTATCGGCCCGAGGGCACACGCGCCCAGGCAGTTCACCGTTTGCAGCGTGAATTCCTTGTCCGGCGTGGTTTCTCCAGGCTCAATATCCAGTTGCCGCTCGAACTCTTCGGCAATCATCGGCGCACCGCGGACATGACAGGCGGTGCCGAGGCACACGGAGACGAGGTGTTTGCCACGCGGCTCCAGGCTGAAAGAATGGTAGAACGTGGCGACGCCGTATATGTCCACAAGGGAGCGCCCCGTCCTGTCGGCTACCGTCCTGAGCGCATCTTCGGAGAGATAGCCGTACCGGGTCTGTATCTCTTCGAGAATGGCGATTAACCCTCCCTGGTCATCGCCGTGCTTTGCCAGTATTTCCAGGACATCCCGCTGATCCGCCTCTTCGGTTCCGGCGGCGATCTTTTCGCTTCGTATTGTTGTTGCCTGAGTCATTCTACCGGTACTCCTCGCAGTGCCAGACTCCACCGGCCTGCTTTGCCATAGTGCAGGATTGACGGTTTTCGCAGGTTACGCACAGGCCCTTGTATTGGCCGGCATCTTGTTCACTTTCCGTCTTTTCCGGCGATCCGGAGGCCGGCGCGGAGGCTGATACGGGAACGGAGTCTTCAAACTGCTCACAGAAGAAGACGGGACGCTCCGGCGTGCCGCAGTTGCTGCACGTCTTCGCGTGATTGCAGGTCGAGCAAAGGTCCAGGCGTGTCCCGGAAGGCGAGACTCTCCCGGAAACGCTTTGGGGAATGTCTGTAGGGCTGGGACCGGGATGCTTTCTCAACATAATAGTCTCCTCGTATGCAGCAAATTTCCAACGCCTTGACTGGTGTTTTCCACTCGCTTCGAATCGCTGCTCGCGATATCAAAAACTGAAATCCAATCTTCTGCATGTTGACATAGGCAAGTCGTATGCCATCTCTCTTGCGGTGTGTCGGAGGGCGCGATGGATTGAGCGTAAAAGTCCCGAAAACACGGGCTAATGGTTCGTGAAGGAATTCCCAATTCTGGGCGTGGATCAGGAATGCAAGACGAATCCAGATGAGCAGCAGGATGGGGAGTTTTGAACCGCCGGGGCGAAACTCCCCGGCTGTGGCGTGATCATGGATTCGGTCGACTTTCAGCCTTCGTCAGTTTTTCCCGCAGCGTCTTGCGGTCGATTTGAAGCACCCTGGCGGCCTTGGTCTTGTTGCCATCCACGCTTGCAAGAACGCCGCGGATGTACTCGGCCTCGGCTTCGGCCAGCGAGCGGGTCAGGTCCGCCCCGCCGACGGCGGAGAACCTGAACGGAACCGGCAGGTCCGGAACTTCGACATAGTCGCTCTCCGTCATGACGACAAGGCGGTGGATGACGTTCTCCAGTTCCCGCACGTTTCCCGGCCAGCGGTAGCCGGTCTTCAGGACACCCAACGCCTCATCTGAGAAACGCAGCGGCGGCCTGCCCGATTCCTTCGCGTACTTGGCGGCAAAATGTCGGATCAGCAGCAGGATGTCGTCGGCGCGCTGCCGAAGGGGCGGTAATTCGATGGTGAGAATATTAAGACGGAAGAAAAGGTCCTCACGGAACAGGCCTTTGGCGACCAGGTCCGGCAGCGATTTATTCGTTGATGCCAGAACCCTCACGTCCATCTGCCTGCCGCGGTTCGCGCCGACCATGCAGACCTCTCTGTCCTGCAACACACGAAGCAGTTTGACCTGCATATTCAGGGTTGTTTCGCTGATCTCGTCGAGAAAAATCGTACCTCCGTTGGCAGTCTGAAAGAAACCAGCGCGAGATTCGTCAGCGCCGGTAAACGCCCCTTTCACGTAGCCGAACAACTCGCTTTCGAGAAGCCCTTCAGGAATACCACCGCAATTCACCGGCACAAAAGCCGCCGAAGCCCTGGGGCTGTTGTAATGAATCGCCCTGGCGACCAGTTCCTTACCCGTGCCGCTTTCCCCTGTAATAAGCACCGTCGCCGAAGCAGAGGCGGCTTTGCTTATGGCCTTGAAAACTTCCTGCATGGGCTTAGATGCGCCAATTAGTCCGTGCGGCGCATGGGAAGGCAGACTTATCGAGGCCTGTCCGGCGCGGCGAGCTTTAAGCCTCTCAAGCGCCCGCCGGACGGCGGAAAAGAGTTCCTCGTCGGTAAAGGGCTTCGGCAGGTACTCCTGCGCTCCGATCTTGATTGCCTCGACCGCCCCTTCAATGGAAGGGTATCCGGTAATCATGATTACCTCGGTGTCCTTGAAGTTGTCCCGAATATGGCGCACCAGGTCGAGGCCGTTGACTTTGGGCATCTTGAGATCCGTTATCACAAGATCGATAGGCGTGGTTTGGATTATGACGAGCGCCTCGGCTACACCCGGCGCTGTAAAGACTTCGTAGCCCTTGGCCGTGAGATTCCGATGCAGCACTTCAGTCGTATTCGCCACGTCATCGACAACGAGAATCGTTTCTTTCCTGCCGGCGTTAGTCATTCGCGTGTTCTTTCTTGCACTCATCAGCCGTCACCACGGGAAACCGAACCTCGAACCGAGTGCCCCGGTCTGGAGCGCTTTCAACATGAATCGTGCCCCCGTGCGAGGTTATGATACCATGAACTACCGGAAGGCCAAGCCCGGTGCCCTCATTGATTTCCTTGGTAGTATAGAATGGGACGAATATCTGTTTGATTTCCCGCTTACTCATTCCGACTCCGTTGTCTTCGACGATCAGAACCACGTGGCTGTCGGATACGCTTGTGGTGATTGTCAGGACGCCTCCGGACGGCATCGCCTGAATAGCGTTGACCACAAGGTTCACTAATACCTGCTGCAATTGCGACGGATCAGCCGTTATCTGCGGAATCTCCGGCGACAAACGCCGAATAAGGTCCACGCCGTTCTTGGCGCACCGCGACTCAAGGAAATAGAGCGACTGTTCAATCACCGTGTTGAGATGAACCTGTTCTTTCCGAGGCGGGGTTTTGCGTGCGAACAGCATCAGCTTCTTGATAATCTCCCGGCCATGAAGAGACGCCGTTACGATTTTCTCGATATCCTGGAATATCTGTTTCGGAAGATCGGGGTGTTTCTGTGCCAACTGGGCAAAGCCTAATATGTTGCCCAGCGGTTCATTCAATTCGTGCGCAACGCCGGCGGAAAGCTGTCCGATTGTCGCCAGACGGTCGGCCCGGCGCAACTGCTCCGTCAAACGAGTCTTTTCTTCAGCGGCCTGTCGCCGTTCGACAATGAGGGCGATCTGCTGTGCGATGGCGGCAATGAGATGCCGCTCCTCCTTTAGGAAAGGGCCTTCATTGCACTCGGGCCTTTCCTCGATATACACGACATCAATAGCGCCGCGCCGCTCACCATTTACCACAATGTCAGCCGATTGCTTGTGCGGGCCTTCCCTGAAGTTCGCTGTTACATAGGAACGATCATCGAGAACGATGCGCCCAGCTGTGATTTCAGGATACTGCCAGGCGGGCGGCAGCAGCCTTACGCAACCCTGGAGAATCTCTTCGAGCGTAGCGTCCGAGCGCGTGGCGAGCTGCGCGATGGCTGTAGAGGCACGTCAGCTCTTTTACCCGCTCCCGCAGGGCGGTGTATTCTGTCTTCTTCTGATCCATTGCATCTCTGATGATGTCAATCAAGACTTTCCCAACAGAGGCGTTCCCACGGCTTGCGCCGTCACAATAGTAGGCAATTTCCGCCGAAAATTCACGCATTCTCTTCCCGATCCTCCTGCAAGTGAGCAACTCCACCCGACGTTTCTGATTTTGACCGGTAGGTTAACAGGTGGGGAGGAACCGTCGCGGGATGGTTCTTCCGCCCGAACCATCACCAGACGGCTCGCCGGTCCCGAAGGGAAGGTCGCCGTGGGTGGCATTCTCACGAGGAGACGCCATGCAGGAGAAAACGCCGATCATTGCCGTTGGCGGCCTTGATGTTGTCTTTTTCCGTGTCGGCCTCGGTGATCTTGAAGTGGACTCGATGGCCATCGGCCGTCTTGAAGGCATAATCGCGGAAGTTCTCGGTGGTCTTGATGTAATACTGGTCGTGGTTTGCCCAATGGAGCTTGACTTCCTCGCCTTCGTAGGGGAGGTAAAATTTTTTCGGGGAACTTCCCCGTTGATATAGTTAACGGGAAGCCCCGGTCGTGAGCGATCCGGGGCTTTTCCGTAACGTGTTGGAGTCAAAGGGTTATGAACGTTTCCGGACAAGGGCGAAAGTCTCTGTTTCGCAGGCCGCAAACCGCACACCGGTTGCTACCGTGGACGGTTGCCGCCGGTAATCGGGAACGTCGCCGCGAACTCTCTGACTCTCTCTCGAACAGCCTGAGACGAGTTAACAGGACCGTTGCTTTCGGGACCAGCAGTGATTTCGAACTCCACGCTTGAATCAGGCAAGGGGATCGAGTTTACTTGCGATATCTGCTTCTTGTTCGTGAGTGTAGGAAGGAGTAACAACATGACGGAGCCAAAGACGAGTTCGAATTCACCTCATATGTGGTTCGTCGCCTACTATGTTTTCTTGCTTGCCGTAGCGATGCTTTTGGGCCTCCTTGTCTCATCAGGTGACCAGAGCGATTACACCGTGCGAATGCCTCTACGCATAGGGGCCATTGCGGGCATGATTGTGCTGAATGTCATCGTAGGATTGGGGCTAATGCGAGGAAGCAATTGGGCGAGGTTGCTGTTCTTTGTGATCACCCCTTGGAGCAGCATTGCACTGGGTGGTGCATTTGCTCCAGCCCTGTGGACACAAGATATACCTTATACCGCGGTCCTGGTACTTGTCTATGTGCCGAGGGTGTTCGCCCTAACCCGCGCAAACATGATAAGGTCTGCAGGTGCCAAGCCTCTGACGTGGATTCGTCGTGGGGGCGCACTACTTGCGGTCTTCTGCCTTGCCACATTCTTTCTCCACCTGTCTGTGTTGAAGTCAAGTATACCGTCTTCAAATGTGAAGGTTCTGTTCGAGGTCTTTTTTAACCTGCCTATGTGGCACTTCTTGCCCGCTCTTCTCGTAGCCTCGATACCAACGCGCCAGAGGAAAAGTCCAAGTGGGCCTAGCCTCGGATGAATCCCAATTAACCCGTTGAACGAATTCAGCTCATCTTGTTAACGAAAACGCCCGACCAGGCAACTGGCCGGGCGTTTTCATATCCCGTTGCTGGCAAAGGGTTACGGCGCTGCCGCCACCTGCCCCGGCGCTCTCTGTTTCGAGATTCCTAAACCGCACACCGATTGCTACCGTGGACGATTGCCGCCGGTAATCGAAAACCTCGCCCCGAACTCTCCGACTCTCTGTTGAACAGACCCCGCCGGGTTAACAGAACCGTTCGCTTTGGGACCAGCAGTGATTTCGAACTCGTGGGCGAGCAGGAAGCCCGCGCGATCCTTCCAGGGCCGTGATGCGACCGAATCACTCGACTAATCGGTCTTTTCGCGCCGACGCTGGACAAGCTCTTCTGCTTCTCGGATCGCCGCATCCGCTGCATCCCAATCAGGCCTCATGTTGACGGGCATGACTGGCTCTGATCGGCCCAATCGAAGATCTTGCGATGCATCCCAGACTTCTGTAACACCGTTGGCAAGCCAATACTTGAAGAACTCTCGCGCATCCCGCAAGCACTCCGCCGCTTCAACGGAACCATCGTCCTCCAGCCCCAAGAAACGCGTCGCGTCGAATACCAGCCGTTCTTCTGCGAAGCACAGATGGACGATGGCAACAAGCCCTCCCTGTTCGGACTCGAATTGCAGGGCAACGATCCCTCGTTCCTGAGGAATTACCTGTACTCGCATATTCTCAAATGATCGAAACTGTTTACGTCCCTGCAAACGCATTGAAAGACGCTTTGGCACGAGCACGTTTTCTGAACCGACCTGCTGCCCGGCCTTTAACCTCTGGACTATTTCGGTGCCGAAAATGTCTCGAAACCCCTCAAGCTCGTATAGGTGCTCAGATAGGATCGTCGAATAGGACTTCACGCCCAATTCTTGCTCGACTGCGTGTTTTGCCAGAGCCTGGATTACAGGGAGGTCCGATGCAAGTCGCCTGATATCGTCGGGGTCATCGGGATTGACCACAGGGTCCGCAAACGCATGAGCTACCGCACAACGACCGGATGTGTAGAAGTACTTTCCGAGGTCTGTCTCCGTTTTACTGAGATCAGCGATTCGTGCCAAACAGCGGGAATCGCTAATCGAGTTCATGGTCTTGTTTATCCATTTCTGTTGCTCGTTTCCCTTCCCGTGAAGCACATTAATGACCTTGAAAAAACCAAGGAACTTGTAGGGGATGACGTTAACGGACATGGCCTCCCGATAGAGCGCCAACGCAAGCTTGGCTTTAGCGTCGCCCGGATCGGGTATGTGCTCGATTGGTGCGTCACTTATTAAACGCCCCTTGCCCTTTCCTACCGCCATGGGAGCAGCGGAGCACGTCACGCTAAACATCTCTGCAACACCACCCTGTCTGATCCACGAATAGCCGCTTAGGAACTCTTGAAGTAAACGCCTAGCATCACACTCGGTCATAGCACCATCCATTTTAAGCACGAGTGATGGTGCATGCTCCTTTGTCTCGGGCCGAAGGGTGATCGTGTGTCCTCGGAACGTCACCTTCTGTTCTTTCGAGGGCCATTCGATTTCGCAATCGAGTCCCATTGTGAAATAGCCATGTCTCGTTGGCATCTGCATTCCTCGCAATCTACGTCAGTGTACACAGGAGACAGCAATATTCTCTCAACTTGGCCTTGTTCGTCCAGAGTATTGTGCTCAACCGCCAGGTTACTTTCGGACCCCAATCCGACGTTTCGAACTTCCACGGGGTATGTAACTAATAGAGACCCATTGAATCCCGCCGGACAGCGTGCTGGCCCCACCGGGGAGGCCGTTGTGGGCACATCCATAAGGAACCCGCAATGCGTCACATGCTGGAAGACCCCGCCGAAATGACCCCGGACCAACGCCGCCGCGAAGTCGCCGCCATCCTGGCGGTGGGGGTTCCTGCGGCACAGACGGCAGAAACTGCCGGAACTCGCCCCCAATAGTCTGTAGCGCCTGTTACAAAGTACCAGCAGGTTTTTTCGAATGCTTCCCGACTTTCTATCCACAGTGTCTGCACTATCCGACAGTTACCGGTTCACGTTGCTCGTTTGCAGAGGCGGCTGTTGCCCGAGGCTCCAAAATACGGGGCGTGACGAAACGACACAACGCCGGGACAATTCGATCCCCGAAACAGTTGTTCTTCTCGTAGAACGTCGGTGGTTCGTAGGTCCAGCCCGCGGCAAGCCGCTTTTCTTCCTTGCGGATCTTCCGTAATACGTATCGCCCGCCTATGGCTGCAAACAATCGCGATTTGAGTCCGAACTCGCGATAAATATCCTTCAGAATGGCGGACATCTTCGCACGCATCGTGATATTCTTGCGGTAGTAGAGCCTAATGCCCTTAATCGCCGCAGAGAATGCAGTCCCCAACTCCTTGGCCTCCCATGCGTAGCGACGCCGGATCCGCAAGTTCGGATGATTTTTGTATCGTTTCCAGCCGGCCAGCGTCGTCCGCACGATCCTCGCCACGCTGGGGCCGTTGACTTCGAAGTCGCGCTCGAACGCCCGCCGAAGGAACTCACCCTCCTGCCCGTCAGTAATATGGGCATGACGGTAGTTGAACATCAACTGCCCGTGAATGTCGGCTTCGTCATACTCGTCGGGGTGCTTCATCTTGCCCAGGGCCAACAGTTCCTCATGAAGCGGTGTGCCGGGAATGGGCATGTAGAGCATGAACTGGTGAAAGTCGGTATCATGCCGGACGGCGTAGTCGATTGCATGGTCGATGTTCTCGGGCGTATGCTCTTCCAGCCCGATGATGCTTGAACCGAGCACGCGAATACCGTGTGATTGCAGTTCGCCCACCAGTTTCCGCGTGTCGATACCATTTAGCTTGGCGTATTTACTGTCCTGGCCTTCCATGCCCATCCAAACCCAGGATATCCCCAGCCCCACAAGTTGCTCAAAGGTGTACGAACGCAGCACGTTGGCGGAACTGAAGACGTACAGTGCCCACGCTTTGTCGTGGAGTTCCATCAATTCCAGCAGCCGAAGCGCCCGTTTGCGGTGCAGCAGGAAGTTCTCGTCCATAATGAAGAAGGATTGAACCTGCATCGCCTCTTCGATCTGGCACATCACGTCGAACAGTTCATCGCCGGTTTCATAGAAGTTGATGAATTTTCCCTTGCCGCCGAACATGGCCGACGTGGAACAGAAGTTGCATCCTAAAGGACAGCCGACCGACGGGATAATGGTGGCCGCTACGTCGCCGGGTTTTTCCTTGAAGGTTATGCCCATGTTCCGCGTCCCGATGCCTGAAGTGATCATGGGATGCCGAATGGGTCGATCCTCATCTTCTCCCAGATATCGGCGGAACCATCGCACTCCTTCGCCCTTGACGATGATGTCCGCATCAATCCGAGCGTCGAGGTCCGGCATGTTGGCGATGTGCCCTCCGACGACGATCGTCGCGCCCGGTAGATATTGCCGCACCAGCTCGCACATTTTCCGAACCTTGAGAATGTTTGGAATAATGCTGCTTATTCCGACGATGTCGTAGCAGTTGTCGCGGATCTCCTGGACGAAGCGGTCGAGTGCCGGGAAGTCCAGCAGCACGCAAGGAGCCTCGATGTTCGCCTGAATGAGCATCAGCCCCCAACTGCGGTGAAACATTCGCAATGAGAACGGTCCCTGAACTCTGGTAACCTGGTTGTGGTACAACTCCATCGGGTTCATCGTCCGGCTGCCGTACTTGTCGTCCTGTGCGTACGGGCCAAACACGCTGCTCAACAAGACCTTAGCCTTGGAGGCGAGCGGATGCACCGGCTGGGGGGGCTGGTGAGCTTCTCTCTCTGCTTTAATGATGTCAGCGCTTCGTATCACTTAATTTCTTCCTTAGTATTCTCGCCCGTGGCCGGGTCAGAATGAGTTCTAACATGACGTAGTTGGTTAAAGAGGATACCCGGAGGACCAGCGAAAATCTCGTTTAATATGGTTTCATATGGGGACGCTACCCTCCCCGTATTGCCGCGTCCATACGAAATGTGCTCTTCTGCCCATCTGATATCCGAGCAACAAACTGTTACAATTCCGCCAGTCGCTGGGCCTTTTCCTGAGCGGCAAGGGCGGAGATCAATGCGTCCAGGTCGCCGGAGATAATGGTTTGCAGATTGAAATTCCCCTCTTCGCCGCCGCCGGTCTTGAGGCGGTGGTCGGTGCAGCGGTTCTGGGGAAAGTTATAGGTGCGGATTCGCTGTGAGCGGTCGCCCGAGCCGATCATGGATTTTCGAGCAGCGGCCTGTTCGGCGGCCTGTTCGGAGCGGAATTTTTCGTACACCCGCGACGCCAGGATTCGCCTGGCCTTGGCGCGGTTCTTGTGCTGGCTCTTCTCGTCGCGCATCGAGACGGTAATCCCCGTCGGGACGTGCTCCAGTTTAATGGCTGACGCCACTTTGTTGACGCTTTGCCCGCCGGGTCCGCCTGCACGACTTACGTGTTCGAGAACATCCTTTTCCCAGTCGATTTCGACATCTATGTCTTCCGGTTCGGGAAGGACGGCAACGGTGGCCGCCGAGGTGTGTATGCGTCCCTGTGCCTCGGTTTTCGGAACTCGCTGGACGCGGTGTCCTCCGCCTTCGTAGCAGAGTCGGTTCCAGACGTCAGGGCCTTTGACGTTGATGATAACCTCGCGGAATCCGCCAAGGTCGGTGGCCGTTGCCGAAAGTATCTCCACCTTCCATCTTTTCCGTTCGGCGTAGTGGGTGTACATATTCAGCAGGTCGGCGGTGAAGAGGGCGGCCTCATCCCCGCCGGTGCCGGCGCGTATCTCCAGCAGGACTGAATTGACGTCGGTCTGGTCGCTCATCACCAGCAATTGCAGGATTTCGTCGAGCAGGTTGTCGGCCCGTGCGGTCAGTTCGTCGATTTCGGCCTGTGCGAGTTCCTTCAGGTCGGCCTCTGACTGCGGGTCGTCGAGGAGGGATTTGGTCTGTTCGATATTTTCGGTCAGCGTGGTGTATCGGCGGTATGGTTCGACAATTCGCCCCAGGCGGGCGTGCTCGCGTGAGACGGTCACGATGCGGTTGCGATCTGAAGCCACGGCAGGATCGTTCATCTGGCCGATCAGTTGACCGTAGCGTTCGGCGGCGGTTTCGAGTTTCGCGATCAGGTTGGGCGATAGTTCGGGCATGTAATAGCAATCAGCAATCAGCGGTCAGCGGTCAGCGGTCAACCACCGGATTTCTTTATTCTTTGCTGAAAGCCGATTGCCGACCGCTGAAAAACTAAATTCATAAGAACGCCGGCGCAAAATGCCGGCGCCGGCGTTTCCTATTCGTCGAGGTGCTAATTATTATCGGATTTCTTGAAGTAATCTCCGCCGTACTTCTTCTGGAACTTCTCGACTCGCCCGGCCGTATCGACGAATTTCTGCTTGCCGGTGTAGAACGGGTGGCAGGCAGAGCATATCTCTACACGGATGTCCTTGCAGAGCGTCGAGCGGGTGGCGAACGTGTTCCCGCAGGCGCAGGTTACGGTTATATCTTTGTAATCGGGATGTATCTTGACCTTCATGTCTTTTTTCACCTTTACACTGGACCACGTGAGATTATACGGATACCGGAGGAACGAATCAAGCGGAATTTCGGCGGCACGGGGGCTAGTGCATCAGGTCGGTGATGATGCGGACCATTTCGGGCATTCTGTCGGCCAGTAGTCCAAGCGGAGCAATCAGCATTGCCGTGGCGATCAGCAGGAACGTAACGGCCATGGGCGTTGCGACAGTGTGGATGCCGGTCAGTTGCGCGGTGATGAGTCCTTCAAATTTTTGACCGAAATCGGCCTGGTCATCACCTTCGACGTATATCGAGACATTTCGCAGCAGCGGCATGGCCGAAAACTTCAGCGCGATGCCTTTTCCTTTCAGCAGGAGGCTTCGGTCCCGGCGGTCGAAAGGTTCGCCCATCGCCATCAGCGCCCGCTCGGCGGCGCGAAAGGCCGCCGGCAGAGTGATGTTATAGACTACCCAGTTGCTTGCCCGTCGCGGCGCCAGCGCCACAGCCGCTGCCAGCAGCGTGCCGATAACAGCCGGCAACGCCCAGGCCGACGCGGCGAAATAATTCAGCACAGGTACACAGAAAACAGGAGCGAACGCCGCGTTCAGCAGAATGAAGTCGCTGCGGGCGCTGAGTATCTGGGGGTTAGGCCGGCTGTTGAGCAACCCCAGAAGGAGGAAATAGACCGCCACCGGCGCTACGACCGCGGCGACCTGAATGGCCAGACTCATCTGTTCGCTGCCAAGCATGACAGGTTCGCTCCGCGCTACACTATTATCACCGCTTTATTCTACTTGATATCTTCGGGTTCTGCAACTTTTCTGTACCCGATTGCGTGGATCACGTCAAGGACTTCGGTCCAGGTGGGAAATGGGCGGTTATTGGTGCTTTTGTAGCGGTTGATTGCCATGAGGAATCCAAACTGTTCATCCGTCATTTCGCCTTCTTCGGCGGCACGGCGGTCCTCGCTGCGCCGTCGGCCCGCGCCGCGCCGACGCTCCAGACCCACCCGCTGATCAACAACGTTTTGCCGCCTCGGCGCCTTGCGACGTTCCGGCTTGGCAGAGGGTTCTTCGGCCTGGTCCTGTTTCTTCGCAGACGATTCGTCTTTAGCCATTGTCGTTCTCCCGCAAGGCAGCCCTTGCCAAAAGTCTTTATCGGCACGCTACCTCTGAAAGTACAGCATTCAATTTACTTTGACTGATTCTACCTGATTATATCCTGTGAGGATTATATCCCGTAAGGCCGAAAAAGGAAACATTCTACTTTTCCCCTCATGTTACTATTGTTCTTTTCCGTTTGCCAAGTCGATGAGCCGGGTGCCGTGGCCGCTGCGTTTGCGGCCACGTTAAAGCCGACTTGACACAAACGTGGTCGCAAAAACCGCGACCACGCCACCCGCTGTTTTACTGACTACCGACTACCGGCTACTGACTACTATTCCTTTCCGTTTGCCAGGTCGATGAGCCGGGCGAGTCGTTCGGCGAGGCCCTCGTCGATGAGTTGGGCGATGCGGTCGGCTGGATGGAAGACCTCGAGCATGAATGTTCCGTCGTAGCCGATGCTGTGCAGAGCACGGGCCAGGGCGTCGGCGTCGATCGTGCCGCGGGTGATCATTTCGTGGTCGTCGCCGTTGCCTGAATTGTCGGAGATGTGGGCGTAGATCATTGTGCCGTTTGTGTCGGCGACGGCGGCGACGGGGTCGCCGACCATGTTGGCGTGGCCTGAGTCGAAACACATTCCGGTCTTCGGAGCGTTCACTTCGGTCAGGATACCGGCCAGTTCGGCTACGTCCGATCCGATGGCGTGATAGGCGGGCAGGTTCTCGAATGCGAACCTGACGCCTGCGCCGGTCCCGAATGCACCCAGTTCGGCGACGGATTTTTTCAGTTGCTCAATGCGTTGGGCGCGTTCTTCGGACGAGACGCCGTCTTCGCGGATCGTCGAGCAGTGCACCACTACCAGTTTCCCGCCGAGTGCGTCGGCCAGTGCTGCCTCCTGCTTGTAGGTATCGACCGCGAAGCGGCGTGCCTCTTCATCCGGGTTCGACGGGTCGAACTGTTCTCCGAAGACGCCGTGCAGGCTGTCGCAAGGCATTCCGCCGGCGGCGATGGCGTCGCGCATCTCGTTGAGGCTTACGGAACGTTCCTGATTGCGATATGCCTGGACGACCTCGCAGCCGAGTTGGCGATAGTGTCCCAGCCACTCCGGCGGGTCGAACTCGTCGAAGCCGATTGCCGCTATTGTGCCTAATTTAACCATCTTTCAATTCACCTCAACCGCTATAACGCGAGATACCTTCTTTCAGGAAATCCGAAATACGAATATCGAAATCCGAAACAATATCGAAATCCAAATGACCAAAACCCGAAACGTAAAAAAACGAACATTTGTTTCTGTAATCTGTGTTTTGAACATTAGAAAATTCGGATTTTGAATTTGTTTCGGATTTCGATAT
>DAOWOP010000192.1 GCA_030642005.1 Planctomycetales bacterium | reverse complement strand
CGGCGACGATAAGGAATACCGCCCCGGCCAGACCGCTGACGACCAAAAGGCGCCGATGCTCCGGGCCTAGAATCATCCGGCAGAGGTGCGGCACGATTAAGCCCAAAAACCCGATAGGCCCAGCCAGCGAGACCGCCGCCGCCGTCATCAGTCCCACGCACAGAAACGTTACAATCCGCAGCCGGCCCACCGCTACACCGGAAGACGAAGCCACCGCCTCGCCAAGCCCCAACACGTTGAACGCCGAACCGTTCAAAACCAGCACGACCCATCCGACCAACACGCACGCGCCGCAGACCGACAGCGAAAGCACGTCGATTGAATCAGGCAGTCGGCCCATCGCCCAGTGGGCGAAGTCGGCGATACGGTGCGGGTCAACGTACAGGTAGATCGTCAGCATTATCGCGGCGTTGAAGGTGTTAACAATCACGCCGGAAAGTATGAGCGAATAGGCGTCAAGCCGCCCTCGACGCTGGGCGATTCCATAGACCACCGCGCAGGTAATCATCGCTCCGGCAAAGGCCAGCACCGGCGCTGACGCCCAGGACGGTACGGCATACCAGGCAGAAACCGCCATGCCAAGCAGCACGCCGACGCCCGCGCCGCTGGAGACGCCGAGTATGTAGGGTTCAGCCAGCGGATTCCGCAGGAGTCCCTGAAGCGCCGCCCCGCCGACCGCCAGGGCCGCTCCAACTATCGCCGCCGCCAGCAGTCGATACAGCAACGCCAGCCGTAACGACATTGTCGGCGGCGAGATGGAGGTAACATCCTGGCGAAGCATATACGCCAAATCCGACGCCAAATCCGCCAGATGCGTCGAGGGAATCGACCAGTGAGGATCGGTTACGACATAGACACGCCCCGCCGCCGCGGCAGGCAAGTCCTTCCAGCCAAGCCAGTACTTCCAGGCCCGTTCAGCCTGGGCGGTGTCGAAGACCTGGCAGATAATCACGTCAGGCGCAGCCTTGGCGATTGCGTCAATGTGCGTTCGTCGCCAGCGTGTCCTGCCGGGTATGTCAGCCCCGGCGTTCACGCCGCCGGCCAGGTCTATTAAGTCGGCGATGAAATTATCCGCTCCGGCTACGGTCGGGCGGTCCGTGCCCATCACGAAAATCACGCGCGGGCGGGGCCGACCCGCGATACGCCGGCGAACCGATTCGAGTTTCGCTGCAAATGCAGCCTCTTGCTTTTCCGCCAGGTCAGACCGGCCTGCAATCTCGCCAATACGCTCGATCGCAACCGAAATATCCGAAAGCGTCTCCAACTGGAACGACTCGACCCGCACAGCCGGGTTAATATCACGAACGCCCTTGAACTTCTCCGCGCCGGTCTGGGCGAGTATCACGTCAGGCCTGACCGAGAGGATCATCTCGGCGTTGACGGTAAAGGCGTCACCAAGGCGAGGGCGGTCCACGCCTTCGGGCAATCGGCAAATCCGCGTTACGCCGACCACGTACTCGCCCAGGCCCATCTCGAAGAGTATGTCCGTCAGCGCCGGCGAAAAACTGACAATCCGCACGGGTGGCACCTTCAAGCGCAGCGAAGCGGAGCTTGTGGGTGCGTCGGGTGCAAGCAGGCAAATTGCCGTCAGGATAAAGATGACAGATCGTTTCATGTTAACGATGTCTTTTGTATCGCCACCGGCAGAAAATCGAGTAAATCGGAGGCGATAAGCGAGGTTTGTCCCAGTTTTTCCGCCGCCAGGTCGCCCGCCAGGCCGTGGATGTGAACGCCAAGACAGGCTGCTTCGAAAAGGTCAAGTCCCTGACCGATCAAGGCCGCGATTAATCCGGTCAGCACGTCTCCGGTCCCGCCGGTGGCCATACCGGGATTGCCGGTCTTATTAATGAATACCCGCAGGCCGTCAGTTACTACCGTACCTGCGCCTTTCAGGACAATCACTGGCGGGACGCCCGTGCCACCGGACCATTGTTGAGCGGCGGCGATTGCTGATGCTTCCCTGTTCGATTGAACCTGTTCGATGGATTTACCCGTCAGCCTCGCCATTTCGCCCGGATGCGGCGTCAGCACGAGCGGGCAGCGGACGATACCGGCCCAGCCGTCGATGCGGGCGAGATTGTTCAGCCCGTCGGCGTCGAGGACGACGGGCTTGTCCTGACCAATAGCGGCGCGGACGATGTTGTCGGCCCCACCGGATACACCCATCCCCGGCCCGGCGGCCAGCACATCGGACGCCTCGGCGGCAGTGAGCATTTGCCCGACAGCCTGCGGCGCAAGGTCGCCTTTCTTGTCGCACTTGAGCGGTATCGAGGTCGCACACGGACACAGCGACGCGACGGTAAGTTGGACGATTTCCGGCACAGCGACCGTTACCAGCCCCGCCCCGCCGCGAAGAGCGGCATTGGTCGCCAACGCCGGCGCGCCGATCATCCCGCGCGACCCACCCACCACCAGAACACGCCCAAAGTTGCCCTTATGAGCATCATGCCGACGGGAAGGCAATTGCGCCACCGCCGTAATTTTTTTTGTTTTTCCCAAGTCCCTAATCCCTAGTCCCCAATCCCTGTCTGTATGTTAATCATCGCGGCGATGTAACCGCCGGCGAAGCCGTTATCTATGTTAACGACGCTGACATTTGACGCGCAGGAGTTGAGCATCGCCAGCAGTGCCGCGACGCCGCCGAAACTGGCGCCGTATCCGACCGACGTCGGCACGGCGATTACCGGCGCGCCCACCAGCCCGCCGACGACGCTGGGCAAGGCCCCTTCCATACCGGCAACGACAACGAGGACGTTCGCCTGCTGCAACTCCGCCGTCGCAGCCAGCAGTCGGTGCAGGCCGGCAACGCCTACGTCATAATGCGTGGTAACGCGCCCGCCCATTATCTCGGCTGTTACGCGGGCTTCCTCGGCTACGGGAAGGTCGGAAGTCCCGGCAGCGACAATAGCGATATGCCCGACGGGTTCGGTCTGCTCGCCCTGCCGAAGCGTGATTGTGCGGGCCTGCTCGTGATACTCCGCGGCGGGGAACTTCGCAGCCACCGCCTCGAAAACTTCGCGCGACGCCCGGCTGGCGAGGACGCTGCCGGCGCCGGCGGCGAGTCTGGAGAATATCCCCACCACCTGCTCAGCCGTCTTGCCCGGACAGTAGATTACTTCGGGAAAGCCGCAGCGGATGGCGCGATGATGATCGACCGTCGCAAAGCCGATATCCTCGAACGGCAGCAGGCGGAGTTTGTCAACGGCATCATTGAGGCTCGTATCGCCGGCCCGGACAGATTCCAACAATAAGCGTAATGCGGATTCGTTCATAGCGAGGATATTATAAGGTCAGATGCGTCTGCAATCCCGATGAATCGAAAAAACAGTGAAGCAATTGCAGATAGTTACCCCGTTATCGGAGTAATGTTTCTTGATTTATGGAGTTTTTTTTACGATAATATGTTTAATGAATAGATAACGAGGTAATCGTTAAAAGAAATGTCGGAACCGCGAACCATCGAGATACCTGAAAGTGTTCTTGCCAGCGCCCAGACCCTGGACGATTTGGGAGACTGGCTGGCCTCTCACAACCCTCAATTCCTCGACCAAGTGCGACGCATTCGAAAAGAGCAGGACCTTGCCGAAAAAGGCTCGGACCTGACGGAGATACTAAAGCGTTGGCCTATCGAGTGATAGTCCTGCCTTCCGCCGAGACGGACCTGGAGCAACTCGACAGCGGCGTCCGTAAGCGAATCCTCCGACGCCTGATCTGGCTTAAAGAGAACGCATCACAGATGATACATCACCGTTTGGTAAATTTACCGGACGACCTGTCCGGTTTGTGTCGCTTGCGGGCAGGCGATTACAGAATACTCTATTGGACGTATCCTCAACACGATTTTCTGAAGGTCTATCGCATCCAGCACCGCCGCGAGGTTTATCGAAAATTGTAACGGATACGCGGGCCGAACATATAAGGCTCGCCTCTGCCGGACTGGTACACCATTTCGTGAGCCTGTAGTGTCCGCAGCAGGCCAGACCGGAATCTCCGGAACCTATGACTCTCGACGGATTCTGTCGAGCATCCGCTGCGCGTTCCCTGAGAGTATCTGCACCTTTGCCTCGTCCGGGAGGTCCGCCCCGATTACTCTTCCGGCCTGCGTAACCTGGCTGTAGAAGTAGCAGTCCGATCCCCAGACGACTTTTTCAGCGCCCACCGCCTCGGCCAGACGCGCCACCAGCCCCAGCGGCGAATGGCTATAGCACAGTTCCAGGTAAACGTTGGGGCAGTCCTTTGCCATCCGGATATACTCGTCTTCGTTGACGCAGGCCGAATGGGCCAGAAGAATGGCCGTTTGCGGGTATCGCCCGGCAATCGAGCGAATTTCGCTGAACTCGCTGTCCTCGCCCCAGGTGTGAAAGAGCATCGGCAGGCGCCTTTCGTCGGCAATGGCGTAAGCCGGCTCGTATGCCGGGTCGGTATATGAAAATCCGTTGGAGTTGTGGAGTTTCAGCCCGGTGAAACCGGCCGCCAGCCACCGCTCGACGTTTCGGCGCACAGTCTGTGGGTCAATCGGATAGACGGAAACGTATCCGAGAATCCTTCCCGGGCAGGCCTGCATGGCCTTGGCGACCTCTGCGTTACCGTATTCGGTATCGACTGACATGCACCGCATGTGGCTGCACACGATGGAACGGACGCCGAGCCGGTCCATTGACTCGACGAGCCTCTCCGGCGACAAGTCGGGGATGGCAAAACTGAACCGGCCAAGGTGGCCGTGCATGTCAATAATCTCTATATCCAGAGGCTTACCTTCCCGCGCCCGCTGGAGCAGTGTAGTCATCGCTTGATCCCCTCGATCAGATGTTCGGCGTTCCCGGAACCGATCCGCCGCTTTTGCTCTTCTGATATGTCCGCGTACAGGAGGTACATGCCCGAGGCCATGGGTTCGCTGTCGGGAAAGCCGGAACCGAAGAGCAGCCGACCCGCGCCGAGACGTTCGACGAACTGCTCGACGCCGTTGTACACGCGATAGTTACTGCCGATGGACAGGTAAATGTTGGCGAATCGCTCCAGCAGCGGCAGCAGGACACGCTGGTCGCTGTAGCCGGCCCCGGCCAGTATTATCGGAAGATCACCGAATCGCCCGGCCAGGTCCGCAACCTCCT
>DAOWOP010000106.1 GCA_030642005.1 Planctomycetales bacterium | reverse complement strand
GAATCTTACCCCAACCTCAAGGCCAACGAGAACTTCATGCAGTTGCAGGAAGAACTGGCCAGTACGGAAAACAAGATTGCCTTCTCGCGCCAGCACTACAACGACACTGCCGCGATTTACAACACCGCCCGCGAGACATTTCCGAACAGCGTCATCGCCGGGGCGTTCAACTTCCAGGCGCGCGACTACTTCGAGATCGAAGAACCCGCCGAACGCGAAACGCCGCAGGTGAAGTTTTAGGTCATAGGTCATAGGGCATAGGGCATAGGGCATAGGGCATAGGGCATAGGGCATAGGGCATAGGGCATAGAGTTGGGCGAGATTCTCGCCTTTTTTCTCCAAAGGACGTAAACAATGAAGAGCAAAGAATATCCTGACAGCATCTGCGATATTTCCGAAAAGGACTTTTGGTCGCACATCCGCCTGCCGGGCAAAGGCGAGGGCATTGAGCATCTGGCAAAGGCGGTTCGTCTTGGCCTGGCCGGACGGAAGGACGCCGCGTATCAGGCGCTGGCCGATTATCACCGCGCCGCCCTTCAGGATGTCTGGGCGCTCGAACGCGAGCGCGTCCTGCGAGAGCCGACCCATCTCTACCAGAAGGCCGAGGACGTGCTGAGACTCAGGATCACAGACTACCAAAACCGGACGGTGCAGTTCAAATCGAAGATAGACTGGAACAGCGGCGCTTTCGGCAGGGTCGGCAGGTACCGACTCCTCGGTTTGGGTTGGCTCGTTCCGGCCATCCACAGATTCATCCATCGCGAAGACAAACGCTACCGCGATTGCCTGATCGGCATTATTGACTCCTTCTACGCGGCGCGCAATTCGGTGCAATTCCAGCGACCTATTTACTACGAACTCGGCGCCTGGGCCAAAGCCAAGCGATTCCTGCCGCTATACTTGGCGCTGATTAACACAGGCAACCTCTCAAGCCGGACGATTGAGGCGTTCATGAAGCTCTTTCTGGGCTTCGCGCGGTCGCTCAAACACTGCCAGAAATCCTACCACGAAGGCAACTGGCAGATTGTCGGCTGCTCGGCGCTCTTCCGCCTGGCGCGGGCCTTTCCGGAGTTTTCCGAGTCGCGTGCGTGGGACAAGGCCGCGATACGATACCTTCTCGAACACCTCCAGAGAGATTTTTTCTCCGACGGCGGGCATGGCGAAAGGTGCTGGGGCTACGGCTTCATGAGCCTCAGCGGCATCCTCGACGCCTACGACATGGCGCAGTGCCGTGGCGGGCTGGGGAAGGACGAGGGCTATTTCCTGCGGAAGATTCGCAGCGCCTTCCGCTGGTTCGCCAGGACGCTCGGGCCGGACGAACTCAAGCCCGAATACGGAGACTGCAAACTCGATTCGGGCAGCGCCATCATTGATACAGCCCTGCGGTATTTCCCCAAAGGCACAGGCCGGGACCTCGGCGTGGATCGCAGCCGGTCGTATCTGCTCAAGCCGTCCGGATTCGCCGTCATGCGCAACGGCAGCGAGTCGGCCTCAGCCTATCTGAACATCACCTTCGGCAAGTTCGCCGGGTGGCACTCGCATATGGACGTGCTTAACCTGAATTTCTGGGCGCTGGGCGAGCCGCTGATCGAGGAGGCAGGGCGGTTCGACGGTTACGATAATCCGCTGGACACGCTGTTCCGGACGCCGAAGTACCACAACGTCGTTACGATTGACGGGCAGCACTTCGACTGCGCCGACGCCGCCGACGTCCGTGGCAGGGATGTCTTCTGGCATTCCAGCCCGGAGATTGATTACTTCTCCGCCTGCCACACTGCCTACAGGTATTACCGGCTTGGCAGCGAGAGCGCCAACGCGGTTGTTCGGCGGACGGTGGTGTTTGTCAAGGACCCGGGTTACGCGCTTGTTTTTGATTCGGTGCGTCGGCTGGAAAGTCCGGAACAGGCGGGATTCGTGATTACACAGAACTGGCATTCGCCGTTTCCGTTCACGGTCGCCGGCCCCGGCATGGTGCGTACGAAGGGTCGGCCGGCGATGCTCCTGGCGTTCGCGCGGACAGAAAATCTCCGCCGCCTGGAGGCCGGCGTGGACTTCGCCGGCGATGAGGTAAGCGTCAAAAGCGCCTGGTCGGACCGGTACCATTTGCGGGCAAGACGCTGGATGCCGACTGACGAGAACGCAATCGTAGTCGGATTCGCTACGCTTTTGTATCCGTTCAAGGGCGCGATGCCGAAGGTAACGATCAGGCCTGTTGAGGCGAAGGGCGCTGAACAGTTCCAGGCTGAGGCCTTTGAGGTCCGCACATCGGCCGGCAGGGACATCATCGTCCTCAACCCCGAACGCCTTGACGGTCTGGCCTGGAAGGGCCGAAAGTCCACCGCCCGCTGCCTGGTCGAATTGGGCCGAGGCAGGGGAAAGGTGGCTGTTCGGTGAAAGGCTTGATATATTTAAAATCGAATATTGAATATTGAACGGGGAATTTTGAATTTCGAAGTTTAAAGAAGGAGAAAAAAAACAGGAATAAGGAATGACGAAAAAGAATGACAAAATGCTGGTCTGTGGGGTTGTTGAAAAAGTCCCATCGGGACGATTGACAATAGCCCAGCCATTTATGGCTGGGAATGGAATGCCGTTACCGTTTAGTCCTGTAGGGACGGATGAGGGACGCATAAGACGTGTCCCTGAAAGAACTTCAATCGTCCCTCTGGGACTCGCTCACTATCATCACCTTTGCCCCTATCAGATGTCCCTGACGGGACTTGACGGACTTTTTCAACAACCCCATCTGTTACCATTCTTTTTCTTTTTCTTTCACTTCGAAATTCAAAATTCCTCGTTCAATATTCATTATTCATCTTTTAACCCCTGTTGATTTTTGAGCGAACCAATGCCCGTTGAGACTTTCCATACATTGATTTCCCGCAATAAGCGCAACAGTTGGCTGCTGATTGCCGTCTTCGTTGTGTTGTTCGTTGGAATGGGCCTGCTGATCGGCGCGGTCTGGGGCGGAGGAGACTGGGCCTTTTCGATTATCGTTGCGGTTATTGCCGCGGTGGTGGCGTTTATCCTGATCATGTTCAGTTATTTCGGCGGGGCGTCGGCTGTGCTTGCAATATCCAAGGCCCATACGATCCGGAAGGCTGACGATCCGCAGTTGTTCAACGTGGTGGAGGAACTGTCCATTGCCGCCGGGACGCCCATGCCGAAGATTTATCTCATTAATGACACCGCCCCCAACGCCTTCGCCACCGGACGCAATCCGAAACACGCCGTCGTCGCCATTACCACCGGCCTGCGGCAAAAACTCAAACGCGACGAACTCCAGGGCGTGATGGCGCACGAAATGTCCCACATCCGCAATTATGACATCCTCTTTGCGATGCTGATGGCGGTGATGGTCGGCGTGTTGGTGATGCTGTGCGATGTTTTCCTGCGGAGTTTATGGTTCGGCGGCGGGCGGCGCCGCAGCCGCAGCAGCAAAGAAGGCGGCGGGGCCGCTCATGCGATCTTGCTGATTGTCGCGCTGGTGTTGGCGATTATTGCCCCAATCCTCGCCCGCATGATCCAGATGGCAATGAGCCGGCAGCGGGAGTACCTCGCCGATGCTTCTGCCGTCGAACTGACACGCAACCCCGAAGGCCTGGCCGGTGCGCTGGCGAGGATATCCGACGACCCGGAAGTCCTCGAAGTCGCCAACCGCGCCACAGCCCACCTCTACATCGTCCACCCGATTAAAAGGTTCGAAAAGCGAGCAAAGTCCATCTTCAGCACCCATCCGCCGATTAAGGACCGCATCGAGCGGCTGATGTCGCTGACGCAGTAAAAAAACCGGAATAACGGAATACCGTGAGACCGATAACCTGATTTTTTGGCATGGTTCAAACGAAGGTAGCACTTTTCCGTTTTTCGTCCACATTCGCGCGCGCAAACGTGAACGAAAAAATCCGGGGAGACGAAAAAAATAAAAAAACTTTTCCTGTGGCCACCAAGGACTTACGTCGAAACAACACTTTTTTCGTTGACGTTTGCGCGCGCAAACGTCAACACAAATGTTAATATAGAGGACGACCAGGGACCAGGGACTAGGGATTTGGGACTAGGGAAAAACGGAAAGACAGGGACCCGTCCCTAAAGGACTTCCGTCTCCGCTTCGCTTCGCCGAGACAAGGCGGCGTCCCAAGGGCGCCTTTGGTGCGCCCGGGTGCTTTTTGACAACCAAAGAAAGGTCGTAGGTCGTAGGTCATAGGTCGTAGGGAAAAACGGAAAGACAGGGACTAGGGATTTGGAACTTGGGACTTGGAAAAGAAAAACAGATGAACCAATCAACCAGTCAACCGATCAACCGATTCACTGATTCACTGATTCACCGATTTACTGATCAACCAATCAACCAATTTACCGGCGTGCTCGCTTCAGCGAGGCATGGCGAAACGGCAAGCCGTAGAGTTTGGGTAAAATAGGCAAGGTTGGAAAATGAAAAAACGCTCAAATCGCGTCGAATTTCAGGGGGGAAACTTACTAACTGCTTATCACAAAAGGCGTTACGTGATTCGATGTCCGTTCCCAATCGTTCCCAATCGTTCCCAATCGTTCCCATTGGTTCCGAATGGTTCCGTTTCGTTCCGTTTGGTTCCGTTTCGTTCCCATTCGTTCCCGATGGTTCCGTACGGTTCCGTTTCGGCTCCGGGGCGGGAGGGTTGACGGTATGGGACTCTTTCCTCGATAATCGTAAGAAAGCGGGAGGTTTTTTATGCGGCGATGTGTTGACCTGGTCAAATTGACGGCGGTGTTTGCCGCGGCGGCGTTCGGCTGTGTCTTCGCCGCGGGCGGCCTGGCGCGTCCGACCACCGCGACTTCACGAAGTCAGCCGGCGACCTATCCTTCGGAGCAACTTATCGGCGCTTCCGACGCATCGGCCAAGGCCATGCTCGCCCGGCTGGATGGGTCTTTCGGCGCTGTCGTCCGCCCGCCGTTCGTCGTTATCGGCAATATGCCGGCCCGTCGCGTCGAAGCAATGGCCTCCGGCAGCGTCGTCAGGCCGGCAAAGGCGATGTGGCACAGTTATTTCCGAAAAAAACCGACGCACGTTATCACCATCCTGCTGTTCCGCGATGCGAAGACCTACAAACACTGGGCAAAGAAACTCTTCAACAACGCCGATCCGCCATATTTCGGCTACTACCGCCCGCGCGACCGGACAATGGTGATGAACATCGCCACGGGCACGGGTACGCTGGTTCACGAATTGACGCACGCGTTGATTGTTTATGACTTCCCGGCGGTGCCTTTGTGGTTCAACGAGGGTCTGGCAAGTCTGCACGAAGGGTGCAGGGTGCTGCCCGACCGGATCGTCGGTGTGGTCAACTGGCGTTTGCCGGCGTTGCAGAAGGCGGTCCGCGGCAAGGCCCTCCGCCCGCTGCGGGAATTGATTACGCGCGACGATTTCTATGGCCGGCAACGCGGGCTGAACTACGCGCAGGCGAGATATTTCGTGATGTACATGCAGAAGCGGGGATTGTTGCGGAAGTTTTACAAGCGCTTTCGCGACAACCACCGTGGGCCGGACGCCGCGGTCAAGGCCGTCGAGCACGTCTTCGGCGCCAAACTGGAAAGGATCGAGTCCGACTATCTCAAGTGGGTGATGACGCTTCGCTGGTCCGCTCGCTGAGGGAAAAGTGCCACGCCGGCAACAATCATCGCCAGCGCCAGCAGTATCATGCACTCGCTGGTTGTGGTATCGGCCAGCCAGAGTCCTGCCCGGGCCGGCATGGACGATTCCCGGCGCTGCGGCGGGTTACGGGCCTCACGCAGGAGGCGTCCCGGGACGGACGGCACCGGCGGAAGGGAGTTCATCTCGACGGTCTCCCGGCCCGCGGGGCGGTAGTTACCATGGCGGATCATCAGGCGAGCGATAAGTACCGGGTCCTCGCGGGTCGCGCGGATCATCCGGCCATTGTAGGCTGCGAGTTTCTCATCGCACCCGACCTGGTGTGCGAGCACGTCCCGCCGGGTCTGAAGGTCGGCCAGAACGGCGTATTCGGGCAGGAGCACCGCGCAGGCCAGCACCAGCACGCCGGCGGCAGTGAAGAGGGCAAAGACCGCAATCGGCCCGGCCCGCCACTTCCGACTGGCGGCGGCGTCATCTTCCGGATACGTAAAAGCCATAAAATACCTTCCCCTTTTTACATCGGACTTTCGGAGCGAAAATCCACACGTGAAATGTGTACCTGGAAAAAAAATCTACTCCGGCTTCGGGATTTTGAGTTTCCCACGGTAGTAATACGGCAGATCGGCGTCGGTGGCTTCTTCCCAAAGTCCCCTGCGGGCCTTCATTGCTTCGACCTGCGCCTGCTTAAAATCCCGCATAAGCGGGTGGCGAAAGCGCGGGTCGGCATAACCGTGGCCGGTGGCGATGATTTGTTCGTTCAGGTTCAGCCCGTCGGGCAGGATTACGTAAGCCAGCAGCCTGTTATAGGTGTCGCGGGTTCTCATGCGGTTCAGTTTCAGCGTAACGGTCCTGTCCATGGCGGCGGAGGTGATGAACCGGCAGGCTTCCGGCCCGAAATGCTCGACGGGCGTATCGGGCTTGACGGTTTCGGGTGTGTCCACGCCCAGCAGGCGGATGCGGGTTCTGCTGTAGCGCCCGTCGGGACAATCAACGTCGAGCGTATCGCCGTCTATGATGCGACCCACCTTGAACTGCCGGGCGTGATACTTCTCCCAGTCGCTCCTGGGCGCTTGGCCGAAGAATCCCGCCCTGTCTGCCAGGACCAGTCCTGCGACCACCGCCGCAACGCCGGCCAGGAAGAAAAACTTTCTCGCTGCGTATCGTATCCGCCGCCGGCGACGGCTCATTTTGATAGCGGATTGACGGGTGGGCATGGTTGGATGTCTTGCTTATCGCCTACTCTTTGTTGCAAGCCAATCGAAGGCGTCCTTGACGGCGATTACGTGGCCTCCCTTGAAAATTGTTACGCGGGCCGGCCCGGCTTTGCGACGGAAGAGTATCTTGTGTTTGCGGTCAGGCTCGTCCTGTTTGCGTTTGGCGAGGCGCGGGGGCATGGCCCGTTTCGTCGTCATAAAGGCGATCTGTTCGCCGGTGAGCATTTTTTCGGCCTTGCCGTTGGCCTTTGCAAGAATGTTGAACGCGAGCAGCGAATGGCTGATGGGCACCGAGCCGGTGTGTCCGTCGTGGATGCCGGCGTTGATGTCGATTGCCAGGCCCCTGGCCTTGTGCAGATGGAACAGCGGCGAACGCTTTCGATATTGTTTGTCCACCTGGGTCGAAGCGCCCGGCGGGCCGCCGCAGATATTTTCCAACTTGATAAAGTAATCGCGGCCTGCGGACTTCGTTTCGGCGTGCCAGGCCGCCAGGTCGGAAATCGGCACCCACGCCGACGCAGCCGCCCACAGTTTCGGCGCCTTGGCCGCCATCATCAGCGTCATGTGTCCACCGCCGGAAGCGCCCACCAGATAGATTCGTTTCCTGTCGATACGGGCGTTTTGGCAGGCGCAGGCGACGGCGTCCAGCACGTCCTGAACGGCCAGGTCCGACGCGCAGGCTTCGGGACGGATGTTCTGGCCGCGAAAGTGCGGGTGAATAAGGGCCCACCGGCGTCGCCTGCATTGGGCATAATACTGCCGGACGGGAGGGGATTTGTAATTGCCGCTCCAGTAGTGCAGGGCGACCACCAGCGGCACGGGCGCCCCGGCGGAACTGGCCGGAACGTAGAACAGAGCGGGCTGGACTTGACCGTCTCGGGTGCTGTTGATTTTGATTTTTTTCACGTTGCCGATTTCTTTGGGTTGCCGTCGTTCGGATCAGCGTTTCCGCTTCGGCCTGGTTGCTTTCTTGCGCTTCCCGGCGGGCAATTTCCTGCCCAGTTCGAAGGCGTCGTGGACCAGTCGAAGCGCCTTTGGTCCGTCGGATCGGTCGATGATGCAGGAGATTTTTATCTCGCTGGTCGTTATGTTGCGGATGTTGATGCTGCCTTCGGCCAGTGCGGCGAACATCCGTTCAGCCACGCCCGTGTGGACCCTCATGCCCAGCCCGATAACCGAGACCTTGGCGAGGTTCTTCTCGCATTCGACAGTCGCGCCGGTCATCTTCCGACACAATTTGCGGCACAGCCGGCGGACATCAGGCAGGGCGTGCAGATCGACGGTAAAGGATATTACCGCGAGTTTCGGCGCGGTTTCGGTCTGAATGATGTCGTCCACGATGATATTGGCGGCGGCGATGGCATGGAATATCCCGGCTGCGACACCGGGCCTGTCGGGAACGTTTATCAGAGAAACGCTTGCCAGGTTCTTCTTCAGCGCCGTACCGCTGACGACGATCCGTTCCATTTCTTCTGTTTCTTTCACGATCATCGTTCCTTTTTTATTGTTCAGACTGCTCCTGACGTGTATAGGCACGCTGTATTTTTTCGCGAACCCCACTGCCCGATTATGCAGCACCGACGCGCCCAGCGAGGACAACTCCATCATCTCGTCGTAACTGATTCGCGCGATCTTCCTGGCGTTGGGCACGATGTTCGGGTCGGCGGTATAGACGCCGTCCACGTCGGTATAGTTTTCGCACATCTTCGCGCCCAGCGACGCCGCCAGGGCCACCAGTGTAAGGTTCGACCCGCCTCGCCCAAGCGTTGTTACCTCGCCGGCCTCCGTTACACCCTGGAAACCGGCTACGATAACGACCCTGCCGGCGTCCAGTTCGCGGTGTATCCGCCGGGCGTTGATATGCCTGATCCTCGCCTGCGTGTGAACGTCGTCGGTAACGATTTTTATCTGACCGGCTGTGAAACTGATAGCCGGGGTTTTCATGCTTTCCAGCGACATCGCCATCAGGGAGATAGTTACCTGCTCGCCGGTGGCGAGAAGTTGGTCCATTTCGCGTTTTGGCGGACGCTTCGTTACCTGCCCGGCCAGGTCGGTCAGCCG
>DAOWOP010000176.1 GCA_030642005.1 Planctomycetales bacterium | reverse complement strand
GTGCTATACTTAATCGTAAGGATCTTCCGATATTGTTGGTGGGGCCATGTTGCGGGTCGTTTCGGGAAAGGTCTTTGTGTACCTGTCGATGGGGATTTGGGATGTCAGGGGTTGTTCGAATGAGCGTCTTTTAAGGGAGATACATGATGGTGAACACACGCTCCGTCGCCTCATGCAGGCGACCAGGAACCGTAATGAAACTGGCGTCGGCGTTATCTCTCGTCGGTCTTTTGGCGATGGTTGGTTGTGCGACCGGTCGAGACGCCGGATGGCCGATGAATCCGCGCGCCCTGGTCGGCGCGGTCGAGCAGTTCCGAGACCTTGCCGGTAAGGACGCGATGGGTACGCTCCCTCGCTTCATGGACGCTGAGATAGCCGAGACGTTCGACGAGGTTACCGCCTGCGGCTGGGTGGAGTCGCACCCCTTCGGTTTGCCGAAAGGTCTGTCGAAGCGCGTGTGGGAATTCTTTTTCAACACCTCAGTGTACGACGTGCAGTACACCGGGCCGCAGAACGCGCTGGTGGCCTTTTACAATCCATGGAGCGACGTGGTCGTGATAACCATGTGGCACACCGACGGGGAGTGGATGTTCATCTCCGACGCCGAAGTCCTGGCGGGCGATTTCCTCCGCAAGGCGGGTCGGCCTCCCTATGCCGGCGTGCCGCTGTGGAGGCGCGGCGATCAGCTTCCCCTGACGGCCGTCGCCGACGCCGCCAACCGCACGATCCGCGCGTTTCACAACGTATTCTCGCCGATGCTCCCGACCGTTACCGAGAAATCCGGGAACCTGTCGGCCGCCGAGATCGAGGCGCTCTCGAAAAAGGCATCCGACTGGCGATCGCTCCTGCCCAACCTGAAGGTCCAGAAGTTCATGGACGCCAATCACCTCGCCGCCGGACTGATGCTCAACAGGAACTTCGCCTCGATAGACACGTTCCTCAAATCCGATCAGTTTGCGTCGGTTCGCGACGAGTGCGTCTCGACCCTCGACCGCCTGCGAGACGGACAAATTGAAAAAGTCCTTGCAGCAGCCGACGAAACGCCCGCACACACACAGAAAGTGCTCGCCGAAGAGATGTCCGGCAAATGGAACCGCGTGAGCATCGTTTCGTTCGCCGACTCGAAGGCGTACCGGCTCGTCTTTCTACAGACGGACCAAACGGCTGATTATTACCTGTGCTTTACATTCAGGCCGGACGCTGCGAAGAAGCAGTGGCGCCTGCGGAGAATCGACCTGATCAATCACAAGGCCTACTATCTCGACAAGACACGAGAAAAGGAAGGTGCGAAATGAGACAAAACGATATGTTGAAACGACTGGCGACGATTACCCTGATGGCGGCGGCGGTGTTCCTCGCGGCGTCCGAGGCGAACGCGCAAAGGTACGACCTGGCGACATTCCACAGGTATTCGGGAAACACCTCGACGCCTGCGCCGAAACCTTCGACACCGGCTGATCCGCTGGGCACAGCCGGGACGGTCGCGGGACATTCCGGTACTGGTGAGTTAATAAGCCAAGGCGCACAACATGCCCAGAACAGCGCCAACGCAGCGGCGGCAAACACCCTCAGCAACACGAAGTTCAAGGACTACCTCAGGAGCCAGGGATACACCGGCAAGCTGGGCACAAAGAGCGGCGATCTCCAGCGAATCAGGGCCGAGTACGCCGGAAAGGGCCCGGGCGCCAAGAACCTTTCCGGGTGGTCCAAAACGGGCAAGTGGCTTGGTCGGCTCGGTACTGCGATTGACATTGTCTCTCCTGCTTCGCGGATCGCCGGTCATCTCTGTGAAGGCGACTGGAGCGGCGCAAGGTGGGCCGCCGTTGACGAAGGCTCGAAGAAATTTGCCACCACGAAGGGTGCGGCGGCAGGTGGAGCCGCTGGCACCTTCGTCGGCGGACCCGTCGGTGGCGTCATCGGCGGGATAGCCGGGGCCGCCGCCGCCGAAGAAATCCATACCCGCACCGCCGGCGCTCTGTACGACAGTGCCGCCCAGGCCGCAAAGGACCAGGAGGTCTGGGATCGCCTCGCCGGCCCCCGCATGCGAGACCGCCACATGCAAGGAAGTCGCACCCGCGTTCGCACGCACGTCCCGACACCGGGAAGCAGGCCTCCGCCTACGATCAGGAGGACCGGATGCCGCTGCGGTAGAGGCAGGTAAGCCCGCCGGCAGCCCGTGGTGAAAGTCATCCTGGTGGGATGGTTCAGCGCCGGCGGGATTGTGCGTTCGTGCCTGTCCCGCTACAACCAGCCGGTCATCTGCGCCAGGAGGCGCGAGTAGTCCACATAGTCCGGCCAGGAAACGTCTGACGGGACACCGTGGTCGCAGCCGGGGATGTATCCGCCGTCCTTTACAACCGGCTCGATGCGCTTGAGTTCATCGCGGATGACCTGCCCGCCCTTGGCCATCGCCCGCTTATCCACACCACCATTGTAGGCCATCTGGTGGCCGAAGAGCCTGCGAAACTCGTTGATGTCGTTGTGGGCGGCGACCTCTATCGGATCGCAGACGTTAATGCCCGACTCGATCCAGAGCGGAATCAACTCGCCGATGAAGCCGTCCGAGTCCATATCGACTATCGGGCAACCGGCCGACGTAACCTGTCGGCTCCAGCGCCGCCAACTGGGCAGGCAAAACTGCTGTGTCATCGCCGGCGAGATCATCGCCTTGGCCTTGTAGGCCATGTCTTCGCTGATGTGCACCACGTCGGGCGTAACGTGTTCGAGAATCTTATCGAGCACGGCTGATGCAAAGTCGCTCCAGAACCCGGCCATCTCGGCGACCAGGTCCGGCTGCTCGATCATCATAAAGCACAGGCCCTCGAACCCGCACCATTCACGCATCTGCCAGAACGGGCCGGGAAAGGCAATCGTCAAAACGTAATCCCGGTCGGCGAGTTTTTCGCATTGCCGCCGGAAATCGTCCGCGAACCGCCCCGGAGCATCAACGTCGTACCGGCCTTTCATCTGCTCCCAGTCGTCGCGATTTTCCACCGGGCACTTGATCCACCGGCGAGTAACGAAATCCTTCGCCTCGCGCAGATAAGTAACGTCGTATTCATCCGAGATTTCACAGATGTTGCCCTTCCAGTCCCGGACGATGTAATGTCCGTTTTTATGCTCCAGCACCTTTTCTTCGAACTGGGGGATCATGCAGAAATCCGCGCCGAGCGCGATTTCCGGCTGCGCCTGTTCGGAGCCGATGCCGAGGGTCTCCAGCAGGTGGCGATGCCAGTCCGCCCCCTCAGGAAAGCCCTGACCTCGCCACGCCTCCAGCGTCGATTCCCTTGGGATACCCGGCTGGAAGGGGATCTTGTCCGGCGTGCCGAACGTAAGCGTCTCGACGTATCGTTGCCGCTGGTTCATTTATACATTCTCCGAATGATTGTGTTTCCTGACAGGATATGTTCAGTCGGGCTTCGGCGAAATGGACGTGCGCGGGATTATTATGGATTTTTCGCCGATTCGCGATATGCCAGCGGCGTCGTGCCGGTAGCCTTGCGGAACGCGCGGGAGAAGTACAGCGGGTCGCCGAACCCGGCCCTGTGTGCGATCTGCTTCACCGACAGCGACGAGCCCAGCAGCAGCCTGTTGGCCTCACGCATACGCCGCCCGCGCAGCGCCTTGGTCGGGGCGATTCCCAACTCTTTCCTGAAAAGCGCCGTTAGATGCGACGGCGACAAATTGACCCATTGACCCATTTCGGCGGCGGTCAGTGGAGCGGCGAACTCGGCGTCCAGGCGGCGCAGAACCTCAAGTACGCGAGCGTCCGTAGCAATCCGACCGGCGCCGGCGTGCGTGTAACGCCGGACGATTTCCACCAGCAGGCATCGCGTCAGGCTATGGACGAGGATATTCCGTCCGACCCGCCCCTGACCTCGCCACTCGGCTGCGATGCGAAGCGATTGTTCGTACAGCCCCTTCCATTGCCTGACGTGGATCAGCGGCTTGAAAGGCGCTACTGCGAAGAAATCGACCCCACGCTCGATGCGAAGATCGAAATGGATGCTGACCAGTTCGACCGGACCGGGTATCACCCCGGCTGTGCCGTGGGCGATCCGGGGCGAAAACAGCATCATCGCGCCCGGGCGAACGCGACGCCGGCCCATCCCTTCAATCTCCCAGAAGCCGACGCCTCGTCCGATCAGGATCAGGTCGTAATCGTCCACGTAGCGGGGACCCAGCGTGTACGACTTGCCGTATCGGAACAGGCCCGCGCGGTGGACGGTCAGTTCGCTGCGCTCCAGAAGTATATTGGTAGCCACGGATGACTGCATGACGGCGATTAGTATATCCGAAATTATTCCGGTGTGGTTATTCGGATAAATTGTCTCGTCCCAGCCTCGGCGGGAAGGGTGATTGGTTCGCTGATCTCGATGGTCAGTTTGTGTTTGCCGGCTTCGCGGCGGGCGAGGGCCAGTTCTTCGGCGACGGCCGAAGGGGTCTTGTAAAGGATGACCGAGCCGCCGGGGGCGAGGAGCATTCGGTTCTCTCGGATGATCTTGTCGGCACGACCGACGGCGCGGGCCGTTACGACGTTGAATCGGCCCCAGTATCGTTCCAGGCGGCCCAGTTCCCGGCTGCGGCGATTCGCCACCTCGACTCGCCCGGACAGACCCAGTTCCGCCGACGCCAGTTCCACAAAAGCGGCCTTCTTGCGACTGGATTCAATCGCGGTCAAATGCAACTCAGGCAAAGCCGCAGCCAGGACGATTCCAGGCATCCCCGCTCCGCAGCCGACGTCGGCCAGGCGTACCGGCCCATTGAGTATCTCAGGCCAGACCGGCAGAACAGCCAGAGAATCGGCGACGTGCTTGAGATAAAAATCCGCAGGCGAAATCCTGCCCATCAATCCAGCCGCTTCGTTGTGGGCGAGAATGAGATGGTAATATCGCTCGTAACTTTTCAGCGCCGTCGCCCAGGCGTCAGCCGACAGGCCACTGGAAAGCCAAAATTGACGCAAATCAATCCACGAATTACACGAATTACACGAATTCAAAAATCCGAAACCTGAAATTACCACATAGGTTTGTCTTCTTCCTCGCCTTCGTCTTTGTCTTTGTCTTCTTCCTCATCTTCTTCGTTGTATTTCCACTTTTCGGCCTCATCCATGTCGTCCAGTTCGCGCTCCATAGCCTTGAAGAGTTTGTCCTGCATGGGCGCGAGTTTCTGGTAGTAGCCCAGCGTGGCCTGATAGGCATCGACCATCTGGTTGATCTTGATGAGTTGCCACTTCAGGAGGCATTGCGGCTCCCTGACGTTGGTGAACGGGTCGCAGGTGAAACTGATGCGGCCTTGTTCGTCGCGGTGAAAATGTTCACAGTCCTGGCATTGAATCATGGCGTTCGACTCCCGGCGTCTTTACCGTTGAATGATACCCTCCTTAAGCCTCCGCCGCCAGTCTATTGAACCGGTCTTTTTCTCCGCCACGCAACCGGAACAAAGCGGAACGAAACGGAACCAAACGGAACGATTCGGAACGATTCGGAACGATTCGGAACGATTCGGAACAATTCGGAACAATTCGGAAAGATTCGGAAAGATTCGGAAAGATTGGGAAAGTTTAGGAAAGTTT
>DAOWOP010000020.1 GCA_030642005.1 Planctomycetales bacterium | reverse complement strand
GTGTTCGGGTCCATCACCACGCCCATCGCCGCTTCGGCGCCGAATCGGTCAGCCGTTTCGCAAAGCGCATCCTCAAGGAAGCCTTGAATGGACACATCCAGCGTCAGTATGACATTTTTCCCGTCAACCGGCGGGCGGTACTCCACGACGTTGGCATACCTCCCCCTCCGGGCGGCATCGCAGTGGATGACCTTTTTCCCATCCCGGCCAGCCAGCCAGCGGTCGGCCTGAAGTTCGATTCCTCCGCCGGCCTGACCGTCAATCAGGCGAAAACCCAACGCCTGACCCACCAGCGGGCCGTTGGGATAGCACCGACGCCACTCCCGGATAACCTGCACCGCGCGAATCTTCAGTTTTTTAACCGCATCGGCCTGCGACTCGCTTACGCCCCGCACCAGGTATGCAAACCGCTTGTCTCGCCGCCGGCACATCTTATCGTACAGTTCGTCGGCCGGGCAGCCGAGCACAGCGGCGACTTTTTCAGCGGCATGGGAAAACTGCTCCGAACCCAACAGGACCGGATCGGCAAAGATACTCGGCGTCCGCCCGGACCCCGCCAACAAGGTGTATCCGCGTCGCGTTCCGGCAAAGATGTTTCCTGGCCTGGCCGGCAGGCGTATGACTCGCCGCTGCTGCCGCTGGGCGCGCCTGGACAATTCCGCACCGCAGCACATCTGTAAATGAACGACCCGCCCAGCCAGCACGACCAGCGCCGCCGCCGGAACGGCAAAAAGCAAATAAAAACGCCATTTCCTCATTTCAGGATTGTTCATTCCGACAGTTGTAGGCTGGGACGGAGTCCCACCTTTCTTTCTGCATTGCCGGGACTCCGTCCCGACCTACGAACTAATCTCTCTGAACGACCTGGTCACCGGTAAAGGATTCGCCCGGGGGCAACAATTCCAGCGCCAACTGGCGCCCTCGCTGATTCACCTGCCGCGGAGACGCCAATTCACTCAGGCGAATCTGCTGGTCCCACAAAGTTCGGCGAACCTCATGCCGGAGGGCCGACAACCGATAAGTTTCAGCCCGGACGGACGCCTGCTCCAGGCGAAGGTGCACCATGACAGCCGCGATTACCGCAAACGCCAGGATGATCCATGCAAATCGCATAATCTCTGTTATCCGGGGATTTTCAGCCTCATGCCCACCATCAGCCTGTTTGGGTCAGCGATTCGGCCGCGGTTGGCATCGAGCAGTTTTCGCACAGCCGACCTGCTTCCGCTGCCTATTTCCCTTCGTGCGATGTCGGTCAGGCAGTCGCCGGAGCGAACGACGTATGTCCGGTCATTGTTGAAACGGCTGCTCAAGGCCGTCAGCGTCATTTCCGTGTAATGTCTCTGATGCGGCGGCTTTCTCGTGCTTCGCAGCGAAGCGCTGCTTCGCAGAGTAGTAGATGCAACGTGCCTGGGTCGAGACGCATCGGCAGGAGGCGGAGGAATCACCAGCACCTGCCCCACCGACAGCGCCTCCGGACTGGACAGTTTGTCGCGATTGGCGCGGTATATCCGAAGATGCTCACCTTCGCACCGGCGGCCATAGACCTTCCGAGCGATCCCGATCAGCGTATCGCCGGAGCGGACCCGATAGGTTCGCAGCGAGGGAGGCGAAATAACTCTGACGACAGGAACCGGCTGGGTATCGGGCGCCGCAGGCGGCGCCGACGCTGCGGACACATCAGGAACGACTCGCTCCTGTTCCGAAGGCGCCAGGACAGGACGATTGGACCGCTCGCAAAATACCGCTGAAACCACTTCGGGTCCCGGAGGCGATGACGCCGATACGCCGGGCATGGCGGATTGAGAAGAATGGTGTGACTTCGAGAAACTTATACTCCGCTGCCCAAGGACCAAACCGAAAAGAACAATAAATACCAGACCAACCAGAAGTGCGATGCGTGTTTCGTGCGTCATGTTACAGGCTCCATCCCTGCCTCGACCGCGTGAGGCGTTCGGCTACTGAATCCGTTCGATTGCGCGAAGCTTTGCCGATCTGCTCCGCGGGTTCCTGTATATTTCAACCGCACCACCGGTTATTGGTTTTTTATTCAGCAATCGGTGCGTTCCGGCCTCGGCTGCGGCTGCGAAGGCCCGCTTGACCAGGCGGTCTTCCAGCGAGTGGAAACTGATTACCGCCGCTCGTCCGCCGACGCTCATCAGGCCAGGCATCTTTTCCAGCAGGCGCTGAAGGCTTTTCAGTTCGCCGTTGACGGCAATCCGTAAGGCCTGAAACGTCCGCGTGGCCGGATGAATCTTCCACCTGACGCCGGTCCGCGGCGCCGCTCCTGCGACTATCCGGGCCAACTGTTCCGTCCGCTCGATCCGCTCACGCTTCCGTGCACGGACGATTGCCCGGGCAATCCGCCGGCTGTGACGGTCCTGGCCGTTGCGATAGATAAGGTCCGCCAGTTCCGACTCGCCGAGCGTGTTCACCAGGTCGGCGGCAGTTCGCCCTTCCAAGCGATAACGCATATCCAGCGGACCGTCTGCCTGGAAGCTGAAACCCCGCAACGAATCGTCAACCTGCGTCGAAGCCATTCCCAGGTCCGCCAGGACGACATCGGCGGAGGTAACGCCCGCCTCGGCCATCACGGCTTCGGTGTCTGCAAAGTCGGCCTCGAACAGCCTGACACGCCGGCCAAAACGCACTAAACGCTCTTTGGTTTTCAAAAGATTGGACTCATCCAGATCGATGCCGATCAGCGTTGCATCACTACCCGCTGACCCCAGCAGCGCCTCGGCATGACCACCGAGTCCGACCGTACAATCAACAATGACACGTTTTCCCGTGGTTTGACCATGCTCACCACAGGCAGGCGCCAGCAGTTCCAGCACCTCGTCGAGTAAAACAGGAAGATGGCCGGCATCATCCATGACGCCGGCCTCTCAAACCACCGCGGCGTCCTCAGCCAAAACGGCCTCGGCATGCCGGGAAAATGCTACCCGGGCATACTCGTCTCCCAACGATTGAACCCGCGCCAAACGCTGCGCTAGTACCAACAGTCGCTGCCGAAGTCCATCCTGATAGTCCGATGGTGCAGCGTTACTGCGCTGGAGTTCCGCAAGTGTCGTGCGAAAACATCCGTGTTCCATACACGAGCCACTTGCCTGTCGCTGAGAAACGAGCATGCTGAAATCCTTTCCTTATCCGGGCAGCCCCGGCGGCTTTGAGAACTCTCCAAAAGAGCCTCTTTAATTCGTCGGCGTATCAGAGGCATCCCTGCGGTGCCGACGCTCCCTGTATTCACTTATCAGTCTCGGCGGCTGAAGAAAGCTCGTCGCCGGCGTCCAGAACATCCTCGCTGTACCTCTTCAGGGCGTCCTCGACGTAACGTTCCCAGTCCTCGGTCGGCCAGAGTTCGATGTGGTCGCCCTTGCCGACCAGCGTTACGCGTTCGGAAATTATCGCTCGCTGCATGGCCTTCTCGGGCAGCACCACCCGGCCTTGTGAGTCCGGCTTGAGAACCCTCGCAAACGCAAACAGTAAATCGCCCTTCTGGTTTTTCCGGCTGGGAAGCGGACTACGCTGAAGAGTCGCTAACAATTGACGATAATACTTATTCGGGTAAAGCCACAAATGACGGTCCGGGCCAAGGATCAGATAAAAATCTTTCCCATCCTCATCCGGAACGATTTGTTCGCGCAGCGGTGATGGAATTGCAAGCCTGTGCTTAGCAGCATCAATCGTCTGATCGAACTCGCCGACAAACAACGCCATTGCGTGGTACCTTTCACCCTTTGATGGGATTGGCAGGGAAAGTACACCACTGACAGGGAAGCGCCAAGGAAAAAATTTTTTAATCCTTATCTAACAATACCTAACGAAGCCCGACCATGCCCAACAGGCTTGTACCCTTCCAAACCCCGGACACAATATGTTGTGATGAAAAAAAATTTCGTCTTTCCTGATTTTTATTTTCGTGAGTTACAAGCAAAACACCTCTGGGAGAAAAAAGCGATTACCAATCGGCTTGCTGTTTAGCGATATTGACAAACGCTGTCGTAAAGTCGCTCATGTGCTGTTACATTCGAAGCGATAGAAAATCGTTCCCTCACTCGTTTTTGTCCCGCCGAACCCAAGCGTATCCTCTCATCACAATTATCGGCGAGTTGATTAATCGCCGCCGCCAGCGCGTCTATGTCTTCCGAATCAATCAGTAATCCGCCGGCGCCGTCTTCGATCAATTCCGTCAGGCCGGAAACTTTCGTTGCTATCACAGGCAGCCCCGCCGCCATTGCTTCAGCCGCTGCCAGGCCGAAGCCTTCCCCCCGGCTGGGCTGGACGAAAATGTCGGACGCTGCAAGTACGCCGGGAACGTCATCGGTCTGGCCAAGTCGAATCACCCAGCCAGAAGCGTTCTCGTGAAGAAACCTTTCAAGCACCGGCGCATCAGGCCCGTCGCCTGCGACAACAAGATGGATATCGTCGCGAACCCGACGAAGCCGGCCGACGACGTCAAGCAGCATCGGCAGGTTCTTCTGGTAATCAAGCCGACCCACGAAGGCGATTAGGATTTCGTCGTCACCGACGCCCCACTGGCGGCGGAGTTCTTCGCGCCGCTGCGGATTCGGCGGGTAGGCGTCGGCGTCGATGCCGTTATAGATGACTTCGTATCGCCACGGAGGCAGGTGCGTTCTTCGTGCGTGATGGTCCCGAACGGCCTGCGAGACACAGATTATGCGGTCGCACCAGTTCGCCGTCATACGGGCCCAGGCATACTGCCAGGGCCTGAAACAGGCTTCGGCCGCATGGACGGTATGAATCAGATTCGCTACACCGGCAATCCGTGCTGCGATTCTTCCGACCAGGTCCGCATGAAACAGATGTGTGTGGAGCAGATCGATCTTTTCACGTCGGAGCAGTTTCACCAGCCTCGCCAGGGCGGCAATGTCGAGTTTCCCGCGGACGTTCAGGACGGTAACGCCGATGCCCGCCCGCTTGAGCCAATCGGCGACCGCCCCGCCGCAAAGGGCTGCCACGTGAACACGGAACCGGTTTGGGTCCAGCCGGCGAGCCAGTTCATATACACACCGCTCGGCCCCGGCCGGGCGAAGTTCGGTTATGAGTTGGCAAATGCGCAATCGTCCCACGGAAATAATGTAACATCGTCCCCGCCGTCCGCAAGGGATGAGTACGGGGCGCCATGTTTTCGACCGGAGCGCAGCGGAGGGCGTAAACATGCCTACCCGCTCCGCTTCGCTGCGCGTGAAGGCATGGCACCCAGTTACTTTTTCCATGCACAGGTTGAAAACCTGTGCCACTAACGCTACATTCCCTTGACCATGACTGATAAACTTACCACGGACAAGGCAATGATACTGGCGCGCGGGCTGGGCACGCGGATGCAGAAGCAGGCCGACGGCGTCCAACTTGACGCCGCCACGGCTGAACTCGCCGCCAGGGGCGCCAAGGGGTTGATTTCTGTCGGCGCCGGCAGGCCGTTTCTGGATTACTCGCTCCAGGCGTTGATGGACGCCGGCATCCGCGACTTCTGCCTGGTCGTCGCGCCGGGTAAGTCGGCGCTTCGCAGTTATTACGAGGCTGTGGGCGAAAGCCTGCCCGACAGCCGGATTTCCTTCGCCGTTCAGGACGAGCCTCTGGGCACAGCCCATGCGGTATCGTCAGGCCGGCAATGGGCCGACGGCAAACCGTTCATCGTCATCAATTGCGACAATTTCTATACACCGGCTGCGATCCGTGCGCTGATAGCCACGCCGGCGCCGGCGACGGTCGCCTTCGAGCGAGAAGCATTAATCGCCAACAGCAACATCCCCGCCGAACGAATCCGCCGGTTCGCCGTGATTGACTTCGACCAGTCAGGCTGCCTCCGCCGGATCGTCGAAAAGCCCGATAACCCCGACGACTACGCCCACGACGGCAAACTTTACGTCTCAATGAACTGCTTCGGCTTCACCGCCGACATCTTCGACGCCTGCGACGCCATCGAGCCGAACCCCGTCCGAAAAGAGTACGAACTGCCGACAGCCGTGCAGTACACCATCGAACAGATGCACCTGACCTACCAGGCCGTCAAGTGTGTCGAGGGCGTTCTGGACATGACCGGGCGTGACGATATCGAATCTGTTCGCCGGCTTCTGGCTGACTACGAAGTCCGTTTCGGCGCACCGGCCCAATCGGAGAACGTGTGATGCCTCGCCTGGGCGACCTCCTTGCCGGTAAAGATGTGCTGATGCAGCAGTCCGCCGACGTTTTGGCCGAGAGGTTCGGCGTCCCGCGCGATTCCGACGCCGTCGGCGCTTTCGTTCCCGGACGGGTCGAGTTCCTCGGCAAACACACCGATTACGCCGGCGGGCGGAGCCTGCTTATGACCGTCCGAAAGGGTTTCAGGCTGGTTGCCGCCGCACGGAACGACGATATCATCCGAATCACCGCAGGTCCGGCGTTCGAGGATGTCTGTGAATTCGCCTACGGACAGACCCCGCCGCACGAGCCGGGACACTGGGTTAACTACGCATCGACCGTAGGCCGGCGCGTCAAGGCCAATTTCGCCGAAACCGTCAAACTCCGCGGCGCCGACATAGCCTTCGCCTCCGACCTGCCCGTCGCAGCCGGTATGAGTTCATCCAGCGCGCTGATAGTCGCGGTCTTCCTGGCCATATCAGAGATTAACCGCCTGGCCGAGACCGAAACCTACCGCCGGGAGATACACAACAACATCGACCTGGCGGCCTACCTCGGCTGCCTGGAGATGGGCCTGTCGTTCGGAACCCTCACAGGCCGGGCCGGCGTGGGAACCTTCGGCGGCAGCGAAGACCACACCTCCATGCTCTGCTGCAAACCGGAGACGCTATCGCAATTTTCGTTCGCCCCGTCGGTTTTCGAGCGGGACATCAGTTTTCCAATCGGGATGGAGATGGTAATCGCGTGCAGCGGCGTCGAGGCCGTCAAGACAGGCCCGGCCCTGGAGAAATATAACCGCGCCTCGATCCGCGCCCGCAAGGCCGCCGAGGCCTACAACCGCGCCACCGGCGATGAATGCAAGAACCTCCGTGATGTCGCCGTTCGCGTCGGAGCGGACGGACTGACCGAGGGGATGGAAACCATACGCCGCGGCTCCGCCGACGAAGATGGGAAACTGAACCTCCCCGAACGGTTCAAGCAGTTCTACCGTGAGGACCAGCAGATTATCCCCGCCGTCGGGGATGCCCTGGCCGGCGGAAACGTCGAGGCAATTGGCAAACCGGTCGATGCCTCGCACGCCGGTGCACGGGCGGGGCTGGAAAACCTTATCCCGGAAACCGATTTCCTCCAGCAATCGGCCAGGCAACTGGGAGCGGCAGCGGCGTCTTATTTCGGTGCAGGCTTCGGTGGGGCTGTCTGGGCGATGATCGCTGAAGACAGGGTAGAAGAGTTCCGCATCGCATGGGAACAAACATATAAACAACATTTTCCTGAACCTGCAAAACGAGCGGAGTTCTTCATTACCGAACCGGGCGCACCGGCGCACGTCGTGTAAGAACATGCCTCGCTGAAGCGAGCACGCCAACAGATTGGGGACGTTCGCTTTGGAGAGGAAATCTTTTGGCGTGCTCGCTTCAGCGAAGCATGTTGCGTTCGATCAGAAAATAAGTTATCATATCCTGGGTACAGTTCTCGGAAGTATCCCCTGGATACCTGAAACCTGAAAGGAAATATGCGCCGTGTCAGATAACGCTAAATACCCGCTCCTGGACGTGGACGAACCGAACCTCTACCGCGACGTTTTTCCGTACACCGAGTTGCCCCGGCTACCGTTCGACGGCGAAGTCGTTCCGATGAACCGCGCCGCGGAGGTCTGGATAACCGACACGACTTTCCGCGACGGCCAGCAGGCCCGCCCGCCATATACGGTCCAGCAAATCGTGGATATTTACTCGCTGCTGCACAAACTCGACGGCGGCAGCGGGCTTCTCCGCGCCTGCGAGTTCTTTCTGTATTCCCGCAGGGATCGTAAGGCGGTCGATAAATGCCGCGAACTGGGATTCGAGTTCCCGCAAGTTACCGGCTGGATTCGCGCCGTCAAAAGCGACTTCAAACTCGTCAAGGACATGGGCCTGGACGAAACGGGAATACTGGTCTCGTGCAGCGACTACCACATCTTCCTGAAACTTAAAAAAACCCGCAAACAGGCGATGGACATATACCTGGACATCGTCAAGGCCGCCCTCGACGCCGACATCACGCCGCGATGCCACTTCGAGGACATCACGCGGGCGGACTTTTACGGCTTTGTCGTGCCGTTCGCCATCGAGTTGATGAAACTGCACGACCAGTACGACCGGGACGTCAAACTCCGCCTGTGCGATACGCTCGGCTTCGGCGTGCCCTGGCCGCAGGCCGCTCTGCCAAGGAGCGTCCCGAAACTCGTTCACGGGTTGATCCACGACGCCGGCGTGCCGGGCGAACTGATGGAGTGGCACGGGCACAACGACTTCCACAAGGTCGTCATCAATCCCGTAACCGCCTGGCTCTACGGCTGTGCCGGATGCAACGGCGCACTGCTGGGGACCGGTGAGCGGACCGGAAATACGCCGATTGAGGCGATGGTCATCGAGGCCGCTCAATTCAACGGCGTCCATACCACCGGCGTTGATTACACCGTCATCACCGAGATCGCCGAATACTTCACCAACGAGATCGGCGACGCTATCCCGCTCAACTATCCGCTTGTCGGGCGCGACTTCAACGTTACCCGCGCGGGTATCCACGCCGACGGACTGCTCAAGAGCGAAGAAATCTACAACTGCTTCGACACGCAGAAACTCCTGGCCCGCTCGGTAAGCGTCGCAATCACCGACAAAAGCGGCGCAGCCGGGATAAAACACTGGATCGAACAGCATTTCGACCTGGACGTCGCCAAGGACGACTCGCGCCTCCTTGCAATGCGCGACCACGTCGACACCGAATACGAATCCGGTAGAACCACCGCCATCAGCGACGACGAAATGTGCACATGGTACAATGAAGCGTTCGGCGCCTCGTAGCCGCTATTTCGAAAGGCAATTCAATGAGTTTCTGCACAGCCATTAACTGCATGGACGGAAGAGTACAACTTCCGGTAATACATTTCCTCCAGAAGCGCTTCGACGCGGAATACGTGGACGCTGTTACCGAGCCGGGGCCTAATCGCATCCTCGCCGAGCGGGCCGATAAAAACACCGTCGAGTCCATACTGCATCGCGTCGGGATTTCGGTTCACAAGCACGGCTCGGTCGGCATCGCTGTCGTCGGGCATTACGATTGCGCGGGCAACCCAGCCGGCAAGGACGAACAGGACTCCCAAACCCACACCGCCGTCGCATTCCTGAAGGAACGCTACCCCAACGTCGAAATCATCGCCCTGTGGGTCGATGAAGACTGGAACGTAAGCGAAATATCACCGCAGGCGTAGGCTGAGCCGGCAGGTCCACCTTTTTTCTTGTTATGGTAAGAAGACTGATATTGTGCGTGTTATCGCTTGTGATGGCAGCGGTCATTTGGCTGCCGTGCGTTCACTTTTTCTTCCGGCCTGATGTAAGCGAATTTCTCGATTCGGACGGTATTTCCCCCAAGGCCCGCCGGTTGTCCCAACGCCATGTCCGGCTGTGGACGGAGGCGGACCTTCGTGAGGCGGCCCTTGCGAAAATCCGAACCGCCAATGCCGAGTGGGACTTCATGGGGCGGAGTTTCTTCGTCTGGTCGCTGGCGAACATGGCCATTCGCGATGAGCAATTCAGGCCTGATGCCCTGCGGGCTATGGACGCCATCATCGACGAGACGATTCGCCTGGAACGCGATGAGGACATGTATTTCTTTCTCATGCCGTACGCAAGACGCAGGCCATGGGTGCTCTCGCCTGCCCGAAGCCAGTTTATCGACGGCGAAATCGCACTGATGCTGGCCTTGCGCCAACTGGTAGAGGAAAAAAGCGAATACAAGCCTCTCCTGGTCGAGCGGGTGCGAATTATGATCGAGCGGATGGAGAAAAGCCCCGTTCTCTCGGCCGAAAGTTACCCCGACGAGTGCTGGACCTTCTGCAACGTAATCGCCGTCTCGGCCATTCGCATCAACGGCCACCTCGACGGCGCCGACCATAGCGAATTCATCAACGATTGGCTTGAAACGGCAAAGACCAGACTAATCGACCGGAAGACCGGCCTGTTGGTCTCCAGTTATACGCTCGATGGCAAACATCTTGACGGCCCGGAAGGCTCGTCTATCTGGATGGTCACGCACTGCCTATCGCTGTTGGATGAGGACTTTGCCCGCGACCAGTACAAGCGGGCAACCGAACACCTTGGCCGAAGCATTCTCGGCTTCGGTTACGCCCGCGAATGGCCTGATTCCTGGACAGGACCGATGGATATTGATTCCGGGGCCGTGGTTCCGGGCATGGGGCTTAGCGTCGGCGCAAGCGGAATGGCGTTCATTGCAGCGGCCACCTTCGACGACAAACAATTCTACCGCTCACTGGCGACGAGTCTGGAATTCGCCGGTATGCCGATTGAAGACAACACCGGCCTGCGATACGAAACCAGCAATCAGGTCGGCGATGCGGTGCTGCTGTACTCAATGTCGCTTGGTCCGGCGTGGCAGAAAGTCAGGGAGAGACATAAACCGTGATGGAAGTTTCCTTGGAAAAACCTGCCGGTCGTAAACACCGATTCCGCATTGTTTCGCCGTTGATGCTGTTGATCCCGGCCGTCCTGATCGTCGCGGGCTTCGCTGCCGCACACACGGCTGGGTGGCGCGAAAACGTCTCGCTGTTGGCGGGCACTTCGTTCAGCGATTCCGATGGAAGTCAGAGGCAAATCGCATCAGCGAGCGTTTATGTCATCTTGTATTTCGCCGCTGTGATTGTCTCGCCCATTCTGGCCATGGCGTCGGTAATTATGTGGTCCCTTCAAAAGACCCTGAAACGCCGGAAGGTGTAAGCCTGCCTGTCATATAACCAAGAATCCATCGGGAAAAATATTCGTGTTCGCGGCGTTCGCGGCTTATATGATGGCGCCAATGTCAAATTCACACAAAATGGTTTTTCAGCGATTCGGGCGATGCCGGCACTTAAAGATCACCTCTGCCGAGGACTTGGCGCATATCATGGAACTCGACGAGGCGCACTGGGTCGCCACCGGCGCGCCGATTGAAACGATGAACTGCGACCCGGTGTTCCTGAAACTGATGGACACCGACAACAATGGCCGGCTTATGTGCTTCGAGGTCAAGGACGCCGTCGGCTGGCTGCTGAAAAATCTTCGCGATACAAGCGGTGTAACGGCTGGGGCTGCGACGCTCCGGCTGGATGCGATTGACACCGACGAAGCCGAGGGCAGCCAAATCCGCGAATCCGCCTCCAAAATCCTCGACGGCCTGGGCTTGTCGGGCGCAAATGAGATAACGCTTGAGCAGGTCCGCCGGGCCAAGGCAACCGCCGAAAGCAAGCCGGTTTCCGAAACAGGCGTCGTGTTGCCCGATGCAGCCGAGGACAACGAACTCCGGCAGTTCATCGCTGACATTATCGCCACGGTCGGCGGGACCGGCCATCCAGGCGGCAGGCAAGGCGTGGACCGAAAGCAGTTGGGCCGATTCATCGCACAAGCCAAGACATGCCTTGACGGAAACAAAATCGCCGAAGGTCAGGACGAATCGCCCGTCATGCCGCTCGGGGCTGAAAAATTGAATAAATATCTGGATGAGAGGTTTCGTAACGGCGTCAAGTCGCTGTTTGCCCGAAGCGCCGAAACCGCTGCTGTGATGAATGACACCCGACAGGTCGAAAAACTGATTCTCTACCAGGCCAATTTGCTGATGCTGGCGAATAATTTCGTCAGTTTCCCGCACTTGTACGATCCCGCCAGCCGGGCGGTGTTCGAGATGGGCACACTGGTCATGGACGGGCGGCGGTTCAATTTCAGCATGAAGGTAGCCGACCGCGCCGCACACAGCGAGATTGCCCGGACGGGCAACATGTTCGTCCTGTACGCCGAGATCGCCCCCGGCGTCGGGGAAAAATACGAAATCGCAACAGCCGTTACTTCCGGCGGCAAAGGCAACCTGTGCATGGGCAAGCGGGGCGTATTTGAAGATGTTGCGGGGCGCGAATCGGACGCGCGAATCGTGGAAATTATCGAGAACCCGATAAGTATCAGCGAGGCGCTGGTCAGTCCTTTCCGGCGTTTGGGGCGGGCACTGACGGGGAAGATCGAAGCGATAACAGCCTCGTCCGAGAAGAAACTTGGCGCGGTAATTTCGCGTACCAAGACCCCCGCTCCAGCTCCAACCGCCGGGCCTAACCGAGGCCTGCTGGCCGGCGGACTGCTCGTTGGCGGAAGCGTCGCCATCGCCGCCCTCGGCTCGGCGTTCGCCTATATCTCCAAGACGCTCACCGACTTCTACGCATGGCAGATTTCCCTGGGCATCGCCATTGCGATACTTGCCGTCATGCTGCCGACTACTATTGTAGCGATACTCAAGTTGCGTCGGCGCGACATCAGCGTGATCCTTGAAGGCTCCGGCTGGGCGATTAACGCGCGAATGCGCCTTACCCGCCGCCAAAGCCGATTCTTCACCCAGCGACCCCGACTGCCGTAATGTACCAGAGCATCTTGCCTTCAGGTTTTTTCAGGTTTTTTTCCCTTTTTATGTGGTTTTTTCGAGGCCGGTGGTGAAATCAAGGTATAATAAGCCGCTTCGAAAGGAGGCGCAGCCGAAATGGGCGCCCGAAAAAGAAGCGTGCTGCTTCGCTATCTGGCCTACGCCAAACCGTACCGCTGGACAATCTCGCTGGTAATCGCAGCGGGAATTAGCAAGTTCACTATCCCATTAGTTCCGGCGTACATCGTCAGGCTGATTGTTGACAAGATCATTCACAACGCCGACGGTCTGTCCGCGGCGGCAAGACAGAGTTTGCTTTGGCAGTTTGGTGCGTGGCTGGTTGTCTCTGCGGTGGTGGGGTCAGTGGCGGTGTACCTGCGCGGCGTAGCCACTGTGAAGGTGGCTTCAGCGATGGTCTTCGACCTCCGCCGGGACCTGTGGAGGCATCTCCAGCGGCTTAGTCTGGGTTTTCACCAGTCCCGACCGACCGGATCGCTGCTTTCACGTCTGATGAGCGATATCGGCGTCTCGCAGCAGATGATCAACGGGGGCATCCTCAACGTCTGCATCGACGCCGTCAGCGGCACGGTGGCGCTGGCGGTGCTGCTGTCGATCAGTTGGAAACTGACGCTGCTGGTGCTGGCGGTGCTTCCGGTGTACGGCCTCCTGTATCGCAGGATTAACCCTCGCATCCGCCAGGCCAGTCATGCCGTACAGGAACAGACCTCGGTGATGAGCGGTACGGCGGTGGAACGATTGGCCGGTATAGCAGTGGTTCAGACATTCGCCCAGGAACCGGCCGAGTCGCGGAATTTCTCGGCCCAGGCTGCGGAACTGAAAGGACGGAGCGTTTATCGCGGGCGACTCAACCATACCCTCAGCGCCGCCAGTGAATTCATGATCGAGATTGCCGCTGTGCTTGTGTGGATTGTGGGCGCGTTTCTGGCGATTGGCGGAACGATGTCGGCTGGGCAGGTGGTCCAGTTCACCGCCGTGGCCGCCCTGCTGTACCTGCCGATCCGCCGGCTCAGTCAGATTAACGTCGTCTATCAGAACTCGATGGCCGCTATCGAGCGGGTCTTTACCATTTTCAACGTCGTGCCGGAAGTCCGCAACCGGTCAAACTCGCTCGACCGCGCGCCCGGACTGGGCGAGATCAAATTTGAGAAAGTCAACTTCGGCTACGGCGACGGGGCGCCTGTTCTGAAGGACCTGTCCTTCGGCATCCGTCCCGGCGAGCGGGTGGCGATCGTCGGCGAAAGCGGCGCCGGCAAGAGCACACTGGTAACACTGATCCCACGCCTGTACGACGTTACCGAAGGGGCGATTCTGATTGACGGCATCGACGTGCGGGATTATCGCCTGCACCGACTGCGGCGGAGCATCGGTATCGTTTTACAGGACACGATCCTGTTTCCCGGCACCGTCAGCGAGAATCTCCGATACGGACGAAAGGACGCCGCCAAGGCCGAAATCGTCGAGGCCGCCAAGGCCGCCAACGCCCACGAATTCATTATGAACCTGTCAGACGGATACGACACGATCATCGGCGAACGGGGATTGAACCTCTCCGGCGGGCAGCGACAGCGGATTTCCCTGGCGAGGACAATCCTTCAGAACCCGCGCATCCTCATCCTCGACGAAGCCACCAGCAGCCTCGACAGCGAAAGCGAAAACCTTATCAATGAGGCGCTGGAGCGCGCCCAGATCGGCAGGACGTGCCTGACCATCGCGCACCGGCTCTCGACTGTCGTCGGGGCGGACCGGATACTCGTTTTCCGGCAAGGCCGGCTTGTCGAAGAAGGTACGCACACCGAACTGCTGACGGCGGGCAGGTATTACCGATACCTTTTCGAACAGCAGTTCAGACCGCTCCAGGAACTTATGTCGCAAAACAACAAATGAATTGGATGGGAAAGACTCTCATTCCCTTTATTTGCTGTATTCTCGCGGGTCGGTGATGTGTCCGGTCAAGGCAGACGCCGCTGCCGTCAGCGGGCTTGCGAGGTAGATTTGCGCTTCCTTATGGCCCATCCGGCCGGGGAAGTTGCGATTGGTCGTCGAAATAATCGTAATCGGATCGTTCGCCCGCCCGAAGGTGTCCACAGGCCCGCCAAGGCAGGCGGCGCAACTGGCAGGGCCTATCTTGCACCCGGCAGCAGTGAATATCTCTCGCAGGCTCGACCCGTCCACCTTGCAGCGGTCTAAATCAGCATCGACTTCCGTTGTGGCAGGGACGATGTAGGTATCGACCTTGACTTCCTTGCCGGCCAGGATTTTCGCAGCGGCGATGAAGTCGGTCGTTTTCCCGCCGGTGCATGATCCGATGTATGACCGGTCAATCTTCACGTCGGTTTTCTCGCGGGCCAGTGCGCCGTTGCCAGGCGAGTGCGGGCAGGCGACGGTCGGTTCGATCTTCGAGGCGTCCCATTCATAAACGGCTGCGTATTCGGCGTCGGCGTCGGCGTCGACCGTCTCGAAGGGTTTGTCCGTCCGGCTTCGGACGTATTCGAGCGTAACCTCGTCAGCCGGGATTATCCCGTTCTTCCCGCCGGCCTCGATTGCCATGTTGCAGATCGTCATCCGCTCATCCATGTTCAGGGCTTTCACGGCATCGCCGGCGATTTCCATGGCCATATAGGTCGCTCCGTCGTGCCCGATATGGGCGATGATGTGCAGGATAAGGTCCTTTGCCATCAGGTACGGCGGCATTTCACCGCTGAAGGTGAACTTCAGCGTCGGCGGGACCTTCAGCCAGAGTTTGCCGGTCCCCATAACGAACGCCCCGTCGGTGCTGCCGATACCGGAGGCGAATTGCCCGAACGCCCCGTGCGTGCAGGTGTGGCTGTCAGTGCCGAGCAGCACCTCGCCGGGGCGCGTGTGGCCTTTCTGCGGCAGCGTTACGTGGCAGACGCCCGAATACGGCGTTTCGGTCGGGTCGCTGTAAGGCTGGGGCATACCCTCGAAGCCCGGCGGGATGAAATCCGTGTCGTAATAGTGCCGGATGCCCTTGCGCTTCACGAATTCGCGCATGATGTCGATATTGCGGTGGGCCTTGGCGTCGGCGGTGAAGATGTAATGGTCGGGTATCATCACGACCTTGTCGTCGTCCCAGACGGCAGCGTCTGCGCCGAAGTGCTCTTCGAACAGACCGATCATCTGCGGTGCGATTACGTCGTTACTCATCAGCACGTCCACATCGACCCAGACATTTTCGCCGGGCGAAACTTTATCCCTGCCGGCGTGGCCGGCGAGTATTTTTTCGGTAATTGTCATTCCCATCGGATGAACTCTTTTTGGGTAATATTCTGCTATTCCGTCCGTTTTTCCAATTACTATTCAATCTTTGTTGTAATCGATTTATCGTCTTCGCTTCGATTTGACTTTCGGCAGTCGGCCGACGACTGTTCCTTCGCCGGTGGGCCTGCGGTGGCCGTAACGGACGGGTTTGGCGCGGCGGGAGCGCTCCAGTTCGCAACCTGTTTCAACAATCTTTACGACCTCGCGGAGGCTGTCGGTCATTGTGAACAGGTCCATGTCTTCGGCGCTGATGGTCTTGTGCCGTCGCAGCAACACATTGTCCATCCATCCGGCCAGTTTGCCCCAGAACGCCTTGCCGAACAGTATTACCGGGAACGATTCGACCTTTCCGGTCTGGATAAGCGTCATTGACTCGAAGAACTCATCCATCGTCCCGAACCCGCCGGGGAAACAGATGAACGCGCAGGCGTACTTGATAAACATCACCTTGCGGGCGAAGAAGTAGCGGAAATCCATTTCGATGTTTGTGTACGGGTTTGCCATTTGTTCGTGCGGCAGGGCGATATTCAGGCCTATGGACTTCCCGCCGGCTTCGTACGCGCCGCGATTGGCTGCCTCCATGATGCCCGGGCCGCCGCCGGTAATAACGGCAAAACCCTTCTTCGCCAGCATCGAGCCGAGTTTCCGCGCCTGCTCGTAATAGCGATCGCCGGGCTTCGTGCGAGCGGAACCGAAGACGCTCACAGCCGGTCCGACCTGGCTCATCTCCTCAAAACCCTCGACGAACTCGCTCATAATGCGAAAGACGCGCCAAGGGTCCTCGGCGTACGTTTGATCGTTCCCAGTGTTATTCATTTCCAACGAAGCCTCAAAATTCTTTCCATGCGACCCGCCAGATAGTACCATCCATACGCTTGATGGTACAGCCCTTGGGTAAAAACTGAAGGTGTCGTCGGGGATAGCGGGATTACAATCTTGCTGAAAGAAGAAGAAAAGGAAAGATAGCAGGATTGCAGGGATTACAGGATTATGGGGATTTTTTTCTTTTTTAATCCCGTAATCTCAAAATCCCTCTAATCCCGCTATCTTCTTTCCAACAGGAGCCGGTTACATGCAGCGAATGGCATTGGTGTTGGCAGCGTTGGTGGTTGGCGGGTGCGGCGGTGAGTATATCCTTACAGCGCCGGACGCGGCGGTTCTTGCGGGGCAGGATGCGCCGGTGGTAATGCGTCTTCAGCGTCGCGAGGTCTGGCGATACGCCCCACCTCAGGCCGGTGCAGCCATTACGTTCCGACTCGGCGAAGGCCCGCCGCAATGCGCCCGGACGGACAAGGCCGGTTACGCAGCCTTGAGTATCAAAGCGCCGTCCCGGCCAGGGCGATACGATGTCGCACTGTACCACCAGGACATCAACGGCGACAGCGCCAGGGGCTTAGCGGCGATTTACGTCCTCGACCCGGACAAACCACTCGCTATGGTCGATATGGACTCGCTTCCGAGGAACGACAAGAGCGCCGGACAGGCAGCCGGTGCGCTTGTGCGGATGCAACTGACGGCGCAGGTGATTTACGTTACGAAAAAATACGCCGGGCGACCCGCACGCGCCCGTGAACTGCTCATCGAGCACGGTTATCCCGACGGGCCGGTCGTACCCTACAGCAGAACACGTCAGTGGTGGCGGTGGCGCCGTCGCGGCGGATCAGACGCGATGGAAGAACTGCTTCAGAGATTCCCAAAACTCCGCTGGGGCGTTACGACCGACGACGACGCCGCTGAAGCATTCGGCAACGCGGGACTGAAGATCCTGCTCGTAGGCAAGGAAAAGGTGTCCGTCGAAGAGGTTGAACGCTTCGAATCCTGGGCGGACCTGAAAATCACTTCCACCGAAAAGTCGGATTAATCACCAGGAAGTTTTTCCCGGAAGAAATCCCACACGCGGGCGGAGTAGTAGCGATGCCCGCCGGGGCCTTCGTAGAGTTCAACGTTGTCGGCAACCCCTGCTGCGGCATAGATTTTCTTCAGATTCGCAAAGCCTTCGCGCACAGCGTCGATGGGGAAGATTGTATCCTTTGTACCGGCGATGATGAGCATCGGCTTAGGCGCGAACAGTCCGGCAAGGTCGGACATCTCGGCCACTGGTTGGATGCCCGGTACAAAGTTGCACGGGCAGTGCCACATGGCCATTATGCTTCCGGCGAAGGTTGAGAAATAGCAACTCGGCGCTGAAGCCGTGATACGCTTATCTACTGCCGAGGTGAACAGCGTCATCGTTCCGCCGCCGCTGTTGCCGGTCATCACGACCCGTCGCCGATCGGTATCTTTGCGGGCCAACGCCCAGTCCAGTAGTTGCATCGCGTCGGAGACTCGCTGCCCCAGCAACGGCCTGCCCAGTTGCATCGCCCGCATCGACAATTGCCAACACCCGTTGCGTTCGTCGTCGATGTCCTCGGCCAGGACTAATTCGCCGAAACCTCGCCAGTCGGGCGAGATAGCCAGATAGCCCCTGCGGACCGCCTGCACGGCATAGTCGCGCTGACCTTCCTCGATCGACTCGCGATCATCCTCGTCGTGTATGATTCCGACGGGTGTATCCTTGGCCCATTTGGAATGCCCGACGGCCGCCATGCAGACGCCCATCTTACCTTTCGGTTTCGGGTCCGGCTCCAGCACGTAAAACGGCACGGCCAGTTCATCGTCGGCAATCATATACCCGCGACGACGGATGTAACCGTCCATCCGCTCTTCCTGAACGAACCGCACCGGCGGAGCCGACCTGGGCTTGCCCGCAATCGCCAATAGTTCCAGCAACTTCTTGCCCAGTCGCTTCTGCCAGGCGCGAAACGATTCGCCCTTCCGCGATCCGAACCCATGCGATTGCCGGGTTTGGAGCACCACTTGTCGGTACAATGTATCAATTGAAATGCCCAGACCAGATTTGCTCATAATTGTCATCTCCAAACCAATGCGTATTGGCAGTAGATACCGAAAACCTGTGCCATAATTGAATTTACCTATACAATACCAACATGCCGGATAAGCCACAACGGATTGTCGTCTTTGTCCCCAATTGGGTCGGCGATGCGGTGATGTTCACGCCGGCGCTTCGTGCGATCCGCGAGCGGTTCGCCGGCGCGCATCTGACGCTGCTGGCCCGCTCGGCGGCGGCGGCGACGCTGACGCCCAATCCGTGGACAGACGAAATCATCCTTGCCGATGGGATATTAGGCCCGGTTCGCGCCCTTCAGTACAAGCGGTTCGACCTGGCTGTGCTGGGGACTAACAGTTTCCGCAGCGCATTAATCGCCTGGATGAGCGGAGTAAGCAGGCGGCTCGGCTATGACCGCGACGGTCGAGGCCGGCTGTTGACCGATAAGTTGTCTCCTCCGCGCGATGCCGACGGCAACTTTGCCGTCGTACCCGCGGTGGATTACTACCTCGCCCTTGCCGAACACCTCGGCTGCGACGCCGACGACAGGCGGATGGAACTGGCCGTCAGCGATGCCGACGCCGCCCTGGCAACGACATTGCTTGCCGAAGCCGGCGCTGATGAAGAAAGACCGATTGTCCTGCTGAATCCGGGAGCCTCGTACGGGACCGGTAAAATATATCCGGCCAGGCGATTCGCCGCCGTTGCCGACGGGCTTATTGACAGCCGCGGGGCGCAGATTATCATCAATGCCGGCCCGAACGAAAAACCCATCGCCGCGGCGGTCGCAGATGCGATGAAGCATCCGCCGCTGCTGAATCTGGCGCGGGTCGCCAACACGCTGGGGCTGCTGAAGGCGATGGTTCGCATCTCGAACCTTATGATAACCAACGACACAGGCCCGCGACACTTCGCGGCGGCCTTCGGCGTCCCGGTCGTTACCATTTTCGGATCAACCGACCCGGACTGGACGACGATTTACTATAATAACGAGCGAATCGTCCGCACCGATGTTCCCTGCGGGCCTTGCCAAAAAAAGGAATGTCCGCTGCCGCCCGGGCCTGAACACCATCAGTGCATGTTGAAAATCCCGCCGGAAACGGTCCTGACCGCAGCCGAGGAACTGCTCCGTGAACGATAGTCGGTCCGATCAAATCCTGTTGGAGCGTGAGGGGCTGGACACGGTGGCCGGTGCGTTCGCTTACACCGGCGGGGAGGAATTGTCCAAGCCGGGGCTGGGAACCCGGCAGCGATTTCGTCTGCAATTAACGGATGAGTCCGGCCAAACCGTCGAGTGGTACCTGAAGCGTTACGGGCCTACGCTATGGCTGCAACGTTTGGGACGCACAAGTCAGGCCAGACGCGAATTCGAAAATATCCGCCGCCTCCAGGTCGCCGGCGTACCGACGATGCGCGCCGTGGCGATGGGCGAGCAGCGAGACGTACTCGGCGTCCGGCGGAGTTACATAATCGTCTCGGCCGTTCCCGGCGATGCGCTGGAGCGTTGCTTCGATGATTTCCTGGCCCGCCACGACCTGAGTGGTGCGGTGATGAAGCGGTTCAATGACGCCTTGTTGAGCATGGTTGTTTCGCTTCACGCCGGCGGCTGTGTCCACCGCGACCTGTACGCCTCGCATATATTTCTGGACGAGTCACCCGACGGATTGAGATTATATCTCATTGATTTGGCGCGGGTCTTTGCGCCGAAATGGCGGACCTTCCGCTGGCGCGTCAAAGACCTTGCCCAGTTGAAATATTCGATGCCGCCGGCGTGGGTGGACAGGTGCTGGGACGATTTTTTGGAACGTTATTTGTCCGAAACAGGCAATTCCGAACCCGCATACTGGTCAGCGGAGATTGACCGGAAGGTCGCCTCAATGCGACAAAGACAACAGAAAAAAATTAGCAGGGATACAAGGGATTCAGGGGATATAAAAAATAATTAACAACAGTAAAAAAGACTTCGGGGTTTCAAACTTTTATAAGTTTTTATCCCGTGCATCCCCTGTATCCCTGCTAATCTTCTTGGGAACATCCAATTGAGAATTGCACTTGTCATTGAGAAGATGTCGCCGGACAGCGGCGGGCGCGAGCGGTCGGTGGCCGAGATTGCCGCCGAACTGGCCCGTCGAGGCCATGACGTAACCGTGCTGTGTCAGGAAGGCAAATCGGACATCACAGGCGTGGAGGTCCTACCTCTCGGAACCGTCGGTATCGGTCGAGCGGGTCGGCTGGCAAAATTTGCCGCTACGGTCCGCCAGGTTGTGCGGCGCGAGGGATACGACATCGTCCATGCCACGCTGCCCGTGCCGGGCGCGAACGTCTATCAGCCTCGCGGTGGGACGATCCCCGGGCAACTCGCCGGAAAGCAGCGGCGCCTTTGTCCGCTCGGCAGGACAATCAGCCGGGCGGTCCTGCCGCTGAATCGCGCCCGAATGCTGGCGTTGAAACTGGAAAGGCAGATCGTCGCCGATCCGGCGGTGATGTGCCTGGGCATCAGCCAGATGGTTCTCGAAGAATTCTCCTGCCACTACGACCGACGTCAGAACGTCCGCCTGGTCTATAGCGGCGTGGACGTACCGCAGGTCAATGAGGCCAGGCGGATTTCCTGGCGGACGCAATGGCGACAGCGGTGGAAGATGGGTGAGAAAACCGTCGTTTTTCTGACCGTCGCGCACAATTTCGCCCTCAAAGGCGTCGCCGAGACTATCGAGGCCTTCGCCGATCTGACCTCCGATAACGCCAGGCTTATAATCGTCGGCGGCAGGCGGGTCGGGGCTTATCGCCGGCTGGCTGGACAGTGCGGCGTGAGCGAGCGCGTCGTTTTCGAGGATGCCGTGGCGAATATCTTCGAACTGTACTCCGCCGCCGATGCTGTTGTGCTGCTCAGTTGGCAGGACGCCTGTAGCCGGGTCGTGCTGGAGGCGATCCGCTGGTCGGTTCCCTCGCTGACGACGCGATTCAACGGGGCGGCAGAATTGCTGGCTCACGGGGCCGGAATAACAGTCGAATCGCCGCGCGACCGGCCCGGCATTGTCGCAGGGATGGAAAAACTGTCGGATAAGCCGAAGCGGTTGGACATGGCTAATGCCTGCCGAGTTGCCGCCGATTTCGCCTCAAATACCCGCCAGGTGGATGAACTGGAAAAAATCTATGCGGAGATTGTCGGGCGATGACGAGCGAAACACTGCTGAATTTCGTGGCGTTACCGGCAGCGGCGTATGTGATAGGTTCGACGCCGTTCGGTGTGATTATCGCCCGCTTCCGCGGCATCGACCTCCGCAAAGCCGGCAGCGGCAACGTCGGGGCGACCAACGTCGGCAGGGTCGTCGGGCGGAAGTGGGGCTACCTGTGCTTCGTCATCGACGTGCTGAAGGGTTTGCTGCCGGTCCTGCTGGCGGGGATTTACCTGCGAGGGGCGGGCGTGGGCGAATTACCGGCTTACAAGCAGGCTGCCTGGCTGGCTGTGGCGTTCGGTGCGATTGCCGGACACGTTTTCAGTTTCTGGTTGCGATTCCGAGGCGGCAAGGGCGTAGCCACTTCACTCGGCGTGCTGCTGGGGTTTTATCCTTACTTCACATGGGCGGGCCTGGCGGCTCTGGGTATCTGGGTGGCCGTGGTGCTCGTCAGCCGGTACGTTTCGCTGGCGTCGATTATCGCAGCCGGGGCCTTTCCGCTGCTGTTCGCGGGTTCATGCCTGCTGTTCGATGATTGGTCTGTCGGCCGGCTCTGGCCGCTGCTGGCGTTCGCAGCGGCAATGGCCGGACTGGTCATAATCCGCCATCGAAGCAATATCGCAAGACTTCTGAATGGGACGGAAAACAAGATCGGAAGATAAACGGAACAAGTGATTAGTGAGTCTATTGTGTCCATCAAGGGTAAGGAATGAACGAACCGCCGACGGCGCGCTGCTCTGGCGCGCGCCGGCGAAAATAAACCTTACTCTGCGCGTCCTTGGCCGGCGCGACGACGGCTACCACGAACTGGATTCGGTCGTCGCGAAGGTTACGCTGTACGATGAATTGCTCTTCCGTCCTCGGCGGGACGGCAAAATAAACCTGGTCTGCTGCGGCCTGGATTGCGGAGCGGTACAAGAAAATCTTATACTTCGGGCGGCGGAGTTGTTGCCCGAAAATCGCCCCGGTGTGGACATCGAACTGACCAAGCGGATACCCGCCGGCGCCGGCCTGGGCGGAGGCAGCAGCGATGCGGCTGCGACACTCCTGGCGCTTAATCAATTGTGGGAACTGCACCTGAGCGCCGAACAACTGGCCGACCTGGCCGGGCGGCTCGGTTCGGACGTACCGCTGTTCCTGGCCGGTCCGACGGTGAGAATCCGCGGACGAGGCGAACTTGTCGAACCAGTCAGGGTACATCCCTTCGGCGCAATTCTTTATCTTCCCGACCCGCACTGCCCCACCGCAGACGTCTATGCCGCTTATAAAGCGAACAGCGATCAGCCGTTCGACTCCGCTCACGGCCCTGAGCCTGTCGAAGGGCAATCAGCGGTCAGCCGTCAGCAATTAGATGAACCTGTTTCGGAATGGCGGGGCGAACTGTTCAACGACCTTCAGGCTGCCGCTATGCGGGTTTGTCCGCCGTTGGCGGAGATTTTTTATCGTCTCGCGGAGGCGACAGGCCTGTCGGTACATCTTACCGGCAGCGGCAGCGCCATGTTCATCATCTGCGACGATGCGAACGAGGCTGAATCGGTCATTGTAAATCTGCCCGACGAGATGAAAAATCATTGCCGGGCGGTCTCATTAAATTCGTGGTAGGCCCTTGACGGTTTGGGGGAAAGTCGATAATATAGGTAACAACGATGAAAACGATTGCAGCGGCTAACTCGAAATCACTCTTCATCCCGGAAGCGGACATTGTCGCTGCGCTGCTGTTGGTCATTGTACGTTAGGTCGCTTTAGTCCGCTTATCGGGCTTAAAGCGGCCGACCTCCCCCGCTGTTTTTCCCCTTGAGGTAAAGCAATGCGCTGTCGAAAGACGATGAAATAATGACGAAAGGCAGGACCGAAAATGTCAAAGGCTGCGAAAAAAACCGTTAAACCCGCGAAGGGTTATAAAGGCATGAATGGCGCCGACCTGTTCCACCGAATGCTGCTGGAAGAGGGCGTGGAGGTATTGTTCGGCGTTCCCGGCGGGGCGCTGCTGCCCATATTCGACTCGCTGCATGAAACGCCGATACAGTTCGTCCTTACCCGGCACGAGCAGGGCGCCGCTCACATGGCCGACGGCTACGCTCGCTCGACCGGAAAGGTCGGCGTCTGCATCGCCACTTCCGGACCCGGCGCGACCAACCTCGTAACGGGACTGGCGACGGCCTGCATGGACTCCGTGCCGATGGTGGCGATTACCGGGCAGGTTACAAGCGCCCTGATCGGCAACGATGCTTTCCAGGAGGCGGACACCACCGGCATCACCCGTCCGGTTACCAAGCACAATATGTTAATCAAGCGGGCCGAAGACATTGGCCGGGCGGTCCGCGAGGCGTTTTACATC
>DAOWOP010000097.1 GCA_030642005.1 Planctomycetales bacterium | reverse complement strand
CTATCATCATCAACTCCACATCTGCTGGGCGGCCCTGGCCAACGCCGGACTGCTTGGGCTGTACCATAACATGCTCGGTTTTCTGGTCGGCATGAGGCGCTATCGGGCGGTCTCTGTCCTCGAAATTGCCTTTGCCGTTTGCTTTACCATCCTTGGCGTCGGAGTGTTGGGTGTAAAGGCTGACCCTCTAGGCCTGATGGTCGTGCATTTTATCTCGGTGGCGGTGGTCTTTGTCGCAGGGATGTTCCTTTTGCAATTGGCGGTGAAATCGCCGGCGGCAACCGCCGCGCCGGATAAGCCTGCCGCCCGACCTGAAGAGACGCTTATTCCCGAACCGGACAGCGACGCGGTCGGGCTTGACTCGGCCATGCCTCTTCCGGTCCGGCAGGCTGAAGCCGCCGAACCGGCCGGACTCGACGGCTGCTTCGGGCGCGTTCTTCGCTTCGGATTCGTCGCGACGATTGCCGGGTTCCTCTGGCAGGGAGCCGGGTACGTCAGTTTCCTGCTGACTTCCCGCCGCTACGGCGAGGCCAGGGCTGGGATATTTTTCGCCTTCCTGCCGCTGGGACAATCCATGATGGCGCTGGCCAATGCCGCCCGCGCGGTGATATTCACACACGTTGCGAAACTCTGGGAGTCCGGCGAGCGCCGCCCCGCCGTATTCGTACTCCAGACCGCATACAAAGCCCTGGTGCTGGCGACGATGACGCTGGCGGTGGTGCTTTACGTTACCTCGCAGTGGTGGGTGAAGATTCTGCCGGCGGGTTTCCATGAGGGGCTTATTCTTCTCGGCGGGCTGCTGCTGTTCTTCCAAGCGAGCATCCACCTGGCGCTTCTGAACACACTGGCCAGGCTTCACGAAAGGCCCATCGTCGTTGCTATCGCACCGCTGCTGGGCGGGGCGATGATTGTGCCGCTGGCGCTTTGGTGGATGGAGACGATGGAAAGCCCAGCCGGGGCGGCCCTGGCGGCCGGGGTCGGGATGTACGCCGGAATGATGGTTGTCTCGCTGGGGTACTTCCTCATCGTTCGCGCCAGGCTGCAATCCAGCACATACTTCCTCATGGCCGTTCCCGCCGCCCTGCTGCTGCCGAAGTGGACACTGGGACTCGTGTGGATAGCAGTGCTGATAGTGACGATATTTACCCCATGGCTGCTGGATGCCAGACAGAAGCGGATATTCAGTTCATCGGGACGACGAATACTCAAGCGATTCAGGCCGGCGGGAACCCGCCGGGGAGCCACGAGTGCATGAACAAAAGCATTTCCGTCATTGTGCCGACACACGACCGTCCGGAATCTCTTCGCCGGGCCGTCCGGTCTGTCCTGGCCCAGAGCCGGCTGCCGGATGAGTTGATAATCGTCAACGACGGCGACAATGAAATACCCTCCGACATTGCCGACGAGGTGCGCCGGGCGGGTGTGCGGTTCATTTACAGGCGCAGGCAGCATCCGTCGCTGCCGGCGTCGCGAAACACCGGCATAGACGCATCCGACGGCGAGATTCTTCTGCTGCTGGACGACGACGTGGAACTGGGGCGGGGATTCCTAGCCGATATGTCGGCTATGTACGAGGCCGACGTTGACTGTCAGGTTGATGGGATCGGCGCGGTGGGTACGGACCTTGGAGTCGGGCTGGCTTCAAGCGACCGGAAGTCAGCCGGCGTGAAGAACCGCGCCTGGAGCACCGGGCTGTGGAATGTGCTGGTGTTTCTGACAGCCCACACGCGCTGGCTGCCCCGCCGATGCGCGGCAAGGTCGGTGCGCCTGCCGCCGGGGCTGCGAGGGCGGCTTATACCGGCGAAATTCCTCATCGGCGGAAGGGTCAGCGTCCGCCGGCGGGTCGTCGAGGCCGTCAGGTTCAACGAAGCCTTCTTCGGCTACGCCGTCGCCGAGGACCGCCACTTCAGTTACCGCGCCACGCAGCGATTCGCCATGTTCGTCGCGCCGTCGCTGAAACTGGTTCATCATTGCGACCGGGCGTCCAGGCCGGATTCGTTCGCCTGGGGACGCATGATGGCGATGAACCATATCCGCGTAGCGGCCGAGGCTCTGGAACCGGGGGCGGGCAAGTGGCTGCTGCTGGCGTGGGACCTGGGCGGGATGATACTGGTGCACGCCGCCTACGCCGTCGTCGGCGACCGCAAATTCCACGCCGGTATGGCCCGCGGCCTGCTGGCCGGAGTGCTCCGCACCGTCGCAGATGCGATCAAGGGTCAATTATGCGCGTGCTGATGGTAATGAGCAGGTTGATTGTCGGCGGGGCCGAAACGGTCGCGCTGGAGTTGGCCCGCGCATTGAAGAGGCGAGGTTGTTATGTCTCCATCGCCTCGGTTCGCGGAGGCGGTGGGCGGCGGGACGAATTCGCCCGCGCCTCGGCGGTAGTCCACGACGACCTGGCCGCCAACAGGTTCGACCTGACCGCGGCGGCGCGCATCGCACGAATCATCCGGCGAGAGCGCATCGAATCGGTAATTGTCGTCGATGCACTGCGAAACGGGACGCTCTTCACCGCCCTCGGCGCGCTCATGAGTGGCCGGAGGGTAAGCAGGATATGCTGGTGCCATTCCATCCCCGGCGGACAAGCCGGCCGGTTCGTCAAGTGGCTCGGCTGGTACGTTTCGGCCGGGCTGCTGGACGCCGTCGTGTGTGTCAGCGATTTTCAGCGGCGTGAGATTATATCCGCAGGCCTGGCCCCGAGCGGCGTCTCGGTGATACCCAACGGCGTGGATTTATCGCGATTCGCCAATCCCGCTGAAACCGATCTGCCTCTGCCGGCGGATAAGCATATTATCGTCCAGGTCGCCAACGTCGTGCCGGACAAGGATTTCGAGACGCTCATCTCGGCAGCAGCCCGCCTGGCGAAAACGCGCGACGATTTTCACCTTGTCCTGGTCGGCGAGGGAACCGACAGCCCGAAAATCGCCCGCGATGTCGAACATGCGAGCGCCGGTGAGGTTATTACGCTTGCGGGCCGACGAGAGGACGTTCCCGGCATCCTGACCGAAGCCGATGTGCTCGTGCTTTCCACGAAAACCGAGAGTTTCGGTATCGCGGTGCTCGAAGGTATGGCCGCCGGAACAGCCGTTGTCGTCAGCGACGTGGGGGCCTTTGAGGATTTACTCACGCACGAGCGGGAGGGACTGAAGGTTCCCCCCGGCGACGCCGATGCACTCGCCGGAGCGATCGGACGCCTGCTGGATGATGAACCACTCCGGCGACAAATGGGCGCCGCCGGTCGAAAACGAGCCGAAGATTTCACCACAGAACGAATGGCCGATGAGTTCGGTCGCCTGCTGGCGGACTCGTGAAATGCGGATACTTCACATTGAAAAGACTCTTTACCGCACCAGCGGCGTAACGAGTTACGTTCGCGGGCTGAGCGATTATCAACGCCGGAGCGGGCATGAAGTATTCCACTTCGGCTGCGCGGCGCCAATAGTAGGCTGGGACGGAGCGAAGCGGAGTCCCGGCGTATCCTCCGACGAGAATGAGTTGCCGGGACTCCGCTTCGCTCCGTCCCAGCCTACACCGACCGGGCGGGTACGGTATTTCGACTTCACAAAGACGCGGAATCCGCTGGCGCTGCTGCGAATGATCCACAACGGGCGGGCGGCGGCGGACTTGGCATCGTTTCTCCGAGGCCGGCGGTTCGACATCGCGCACGTGCACAATATCTATCATCACCTTACACCCTCGATCCTGCCGGTGCTGACGGCCCGGCGAATTCCAATCGTTATGACTGTGCACGACTATCGCCTGGCCTGCCCAACGAAGCATTTTCTCCGCCCCGACGGCGTGTGCCTCCGCTGCCTGCCTAACAGGTTCTACCACGCCGCCAGCCCACAGTGTGCGGGGCTGGGCGGGGTGGCGCTGGCGATTGAAAGTTACATCCAGAGGTTCTTTCGCCGATACGATCAGCCGATAGAATTGTTCCTCTGCCCGACGCGATACATGCGGCGGGTCCTGCTGCGGACGCATCTGCCGGCGAACAAGGCGGTGGTGCTGCGAAATATCGTCGAGCCGATCCCGCTGCCGGCGGATGAAAAACAGTCGGACTGTGAATTTCTGTTCACAGGCCGACTTACTGTTGAAAAGGCTCCGTCCCTTATGCTGGACCTTGCCCGCCGGCTGCCGGAAGCACGGATCGTCATCGTCGGCGAGGGGCCTCTGCTGGGCGAACTCCGCGGCGAAGTCGCCGGCGGCGGGCTGACGAACGTAACACTCGCCGGGCACGTCAATCACGAGGATTTGGGCGCGTATCTGTCGCGGGCGACCGCCGTGGTCGTTACCAGCCGATGGATAGAAAACAGTCCTCACGCAATGCTTGAGCCGATGCTGGCTGGGCGATGCGTAATCGTGCCGGACCATCCGCCGCTGCGTGAGTGGATCAGCGACGGCCTGACCGGTCGGCTCTTCAGGCCCGGCGACGCCGATTCGCTCGCCGCCGTCGCGCGGGAAGTGCTCGCCGATCCGGCAGGTCGGGAAAAAATCGCCGCAGCCGGAAAGACGCTTGTTGACCGGAGGCATGACCCAAAGCGTATAATTAACAAACTGGAAGGACTTTACGAGGACGCTATCGACCGATGCGCATTGCGATGATTGGTTCCCGCGGCTTGCCCGCCGCATTAAGCGGTGTGGAGCGCGTGGTCGAGGAATTGACGGTTGAGTTAACCGCACTCGGACACGAGGTGCTTATCTACGCCCGCCCGTGGTATCTACGCAAGCAGCGCCAAGAAGCCTGGGCCGGAGGCGGACAGGTGATAACCACGCCGGGCCTGGCCGGTAAAAACACCGATGCGCTGACCCATACAGCCTCGGCCATGTGGAACGTGCTCCGGCGGAAGGTCGATGTGGTTCACGTTCACTGCGCCGGACCGGCGCTGTTGAGTTTTATCCCGTGGGCGGCGTCTTTGCCGATTACCTTCACCGTCCACGCGCCGGAGTGGGACCGCGCACGCTGGTCGCGCCTGGGCAAACTTGCGCTGCGGGCGGGGCTGAACTGCGGAATGAAATTCGCCTCCGCCGTCAGTGCGGTTTCCCTTAATCTGCGCGACTTTCTGGCCGATGCCTATGGCAGAGAGGTTGAATATATTCCCAACGGCGTCAGGCCGGTCCAGCCTCGTCGAATTGACCGGATAACCAGGTGGGGCCTGAAAACCGAGGGATATTGCCTCTATGTCGGCAGGATCGTGCCGGAAAAGAGGCTGGACCTGCTGGTTCGCACCTGGCGTGAGATGGAAATCGCCGTACCGCTGGTAATCGCCGGCGACGGCCTACAGGAACCGGAATACGAAGCGGCGTGCAGACAGGAAGCGAATAAACTGGTACGCTTCATAGGTCCGCAGTTCGGGACTGAACTGGCTGAACTGTACAGCAACGCCGCCCTGGTGGTCCAGCCGAGCGAGTTGGAAGGGATGTCGCTGGTGCTATTGGAAGCAGCGGCGTATGGGCGATGCGTAGTTGCACGCCGGATGCCCGCCACGCGCGACGCGCTCGGCGACGAGGCCGTTACGTTCGCCGGTAATTCGACCGAAGCGCTCGGCGAGGCGATTGTGAACTGTCTGAATGACCCAGCCGGCCGACGGCGAATCGGCGAGGAGACAAAACAGCGGGTTGCGGAACGGTTCGCCTGGCCCGCCGTCGCCCGGCAGTATGAAAGACTCTACAAATGCGCAGCGCAGAAATGACAATGACCCTCGATCCTCCTGCGCCGGCGTCCGCGCCGGAACAACAGGTATCGTTCGTCCCGGATGAAGTCGCCAGCGAAGGCGCCGAGGCGCTCCTGCAAAGCGCCGATCACTTTTACGATTTCACAAAGCGCGTTTTCGACATCGCAGCCGGGGCGATCCTGCTGGTGCTTGCGACGCCGCTGATGGTCCTTGCGGCGCTGGCGATAAAAATTACTTCGCGCGGACCCGTCCTCTTTCACCAGAAGCGAACAGGCCTGAACGGACAGACCTTCACGATGCACAAGTTTCGCAGCATGTGTCCCGGCGCTGAGGATGCCCGCCCCATCCTGGAGAAACTGAACGAGAGCAACGGGCCGGCCTTTAAAATCAAACGCGACCCCCGCGTAACGCTTGTCGGACGGTTCCTTCGCCGCAGCAGCATTGACGAACTGCCGCAGTTGATTAACGTCCTCGCAGGCCGAATGTCTCTGGTCGGGCCCAGGCCGCTGCCCGTCGCTGAAGCCGAAAATGTCCGGGGCGCAGGCCGGCTTCGAACCACAGTCAAACCAGGCCTGACGTGCCTGTGGCAAATCTCAGGCCGGAATGAACTGACTTTCGAACAATGGATGCACATGGACCTGTACTACATCCGCCATCGCAGCCTGCTGCTCGACCTGGTGATTCTCGTGCAGACCATCCCCGCCGTCCTGTCCACCCACGGAGCGTATTAGCGATTAGCAGTCAGCGGTCAGCAGTCAGCAAAAGAAAAAACTGAATGCTGATCGCTGAATGCTGATTGCTGAATGCTGATCGCTGAATGCTAATTCACTTCTCCACTTGCTGTGCCGATAAAGGTATTGTCCTGTCGTCAGGAGGCTTTAAGTAAGTAAGTAAGTCAGCAAGCGAGCGAGAAGGGTATGGGCGAACCGGCTTATTTCACTGAAGGAATGCGAGCATATCGCAGGGGCGATTATCCCGCCGCCGTCGAGGCCCTCGGCGCTCTGGCTGACCGGGGGGACCTTCCCGGCAAACTGGCCCGCTACTACTGCGCGATGGGGCATCGGGCAATGGGTATCGAATGTCTGGAGTCGGGCGAATTTTCCGCCGCCGCCGAACATCTCCGCCATGCCGTCGCACTGATCGGAAACAAGGCTGAACTGGTCGAGTACCTGCTGGCTGTCTATGCCAAAACCGCCCAGTACGAGCGATACGCCGCCAGCGCCGAGGTGTTGAGCGAACTGAAGCGCGACGACGTCTCCGCTCGTGTCCGGCTGGCCCAGGCCCAGTGGCGTACAGGCCGGCGACCACTGGCCGTTATGACGCTCTCGAGCGCGCTGCGCGAACTGGGCGATAAGGCCGAACTGCACCTTAACCTGGGACTGTTCTACGCCGCCGACGAACAGTTCGACCCTGCCGCCAGGCACCTCCGCCGGGCTGTCGAGTGCGACTGCACCTCCGTAGCGGCGCATCGCTACCTCGGACTTCTCGAATCGGCTCGCGGTGAATTCAGTCTTGCAGCCCGGGCGTTTCAGCGAGCCTGCGCCCTGGCGCCGCATGACCTGATGCTTACCTACCAGTTGTGCCTCTCGGCCGACGCGGCGGCAAAGACGAATCATCCCATGACGCTGGCGATGCCCGAATTCAACCCGTCGAGGGCGGAGACGGACACATCGGCCCAACAGGCCAGGCCGATACGCCAACTGGCCGAATACGCAGCCGGCGAACCGGACTTCGTAGAGACCTTCCTCGCCCTGCCTCCGGGCGATGCCGACGAAGAACTCTTCGGCGTGATACTGTCGGTGCTGCAAACCGCTCTGACATACCACGCCGATTACGCCGACCTTCATTATTACGCCGGTGTAGCCTCGGCGCGACTGGGCAAGTTCGAGCAGGCCAGGCAGTACGCCGCCGGCGCCGTCCGGATTAACCCTCGATATACCAAGGCCCTGATACACCTTGGGGAGATGGACGCCCGGCTCGGCGCCGTCGATGAAGCAATCGCCAATTTCCAGCGGGCGGTACTGGCCGGGGCGGACTTCCCCGACATTCACGCCCGCCTCGGAGACCTGATGAAGCAGCGAGGAATGAACGCCCCGGCCAGGGAGCATTACACCCGGGCTTTGGAACTAAAACCGCATTACCAGCGAGCCTCCGACGGAATGGCCTCGCTGGCTGCGTAATGGAGATTTTCGCTCGTGAGTTATCTGCTGGAAATTCTTTCCAAAGGTCTTCAAGCCAACGTCGGCGAGACGCTGGAGCAGCACATTCGCGCCGGGCGGAGAACCCCATGTCTGTCCGCCAGGCCCTACCTGCCGACAGGCGAGCGGGCGGACCGCGCCATGGGCCTGAAATCGCTGGAAGAACTCCAGGAACTCGCCCGGCAGCATCCCGACTGGCCCGACGTGCGGAACCAACTGGGGTTGGCGCTTCTGCACGCCATGAGGTTTTCCGATGCAATTGAACACCTGACTTGCGCCTGCCGGAGCAAACCGGATTTCCTCTCCGCCCGCCTTGCGCTGGCGTCGGCCTACGACGAAACGGGTCAGCCGAAAAAGGCGCTGGAACACCTGCGCATCGCCAATCAGACCCATCCGGGCATACCGGCGGTGCTTTTCGCCATAGGGTACTGCCTGGAAAAACTTTCCCGCAGCGACGAAGCGGCGGATTTCTATCGCGACGTAATCGCCGCCGACGGCAACATGGTTTCCGCCCGCCGGCGGCTGGCCTCCGTGGCGGTGCTCGGCGACGACATCAATGAAGCCATCGAACAGTACGAGTACCTTCAGACCATTGAACCGTCCGATGCGTCCATCCGTGCAACGCTGGCGCATCTCTATTACCGCTCCGGGCGATATGACGAGGCTATTGAAGAATTTGAAACCGTCATCGCAATGGAGCCGGACAACTGGGCGCTGATGGATGATGAAGTCGAACTGCTCGTGGCGACCGGGCAACTTCGCGAAGCCGCTGAAAGGCTCTACAGGCTTATTGAAATCCAGGGCCCGTTTGCCGACCTGTACCTCCGACTGGCGGACCTGCTCAGCGAGATGGGCGTTGACGACGAGGCGACGAGCCACTATCTGTCTGCCATCCAGGCGGACCCGGATTACCTCGAAGCGAAGATAGGCCTGGGCAGACACCATCTTGCACACGGGCGATGGACTGAATCGGCCGAAGCCTTTCATCAGGCGGCCGAGGTCAACGACAACCTGCTGACGTGCTACGTCGGTCTTGGTGTGGCGCAGGCCGCCGCGGGGCGCGAAGCCGAGGCCGTCGAGACTTTCAGCCTGGCCGGAGCCGTTGAACCGAACTCGACCCTGCTTCTGTCGGAAATTGCAAAACTGCAACTCAAGGCCGCCGCCGCCGAGCAGTTTCAGCACGGGCTGAATTTGCCCGACAAGCCCCCGGCGAATGAAGGCGACCTCGACCACGACGACCTGCTGCAACTTCAGGTAACCCGACACGCCGAGCAGGTCGAAAAAAATCCCCAGTACGCCGACCTGCGATACCGCTACGGCGTGCTGCTGCGCGCCGAAGGTCGGCTCGGCGAGGCGCTCGATCAGTTCGCCGAGGCCGTCCACATCAATCCAACGTACGTCGCCGCCATTATCAGGCTGGGAATTACGCAGCAGGAACTCGGACAGACAGACCAGGCCTTCGAAACCTTCGAACAGGCACTGGAATTGAAGAGCGAGTACGTGGACTTGCACTACCGCCTTGCGGTGTTGCAGACGGACCGCCGACAGTTCGCCCAGGCCGTCGAGCACATGGAAAAAGCCGCCGCCCTTGCGCCGGGCAACAAGCAGGTTCGTGCAGCCCTTGCGCTGTCGCTTCAGAACATGGGACTGATGGACCGCGTCGCAGCCACCTGGCGAAGCCTGAAGCAAATGCACG
>DAOWOP010000208.1 GCA_030642005.1 Planctomycetales bacterium | reverse complement strand
ATTAAGGGGACGGAGCCAATCCTGTTCGGCACTCAGTTTGCTGCTGCGAGGCGTACGATAGCATATAGAGGCCATGGCGACAACTTGGTGGAGCGGGGAGAGTGGCATATCAGCTGGACATGCGCAGCATAAACGCCAGCGGCGGTCAGTGCGAGGACCGGCCTTGCGGGGTCAGATGATTTTTTCGAGAACGTCCTGCTGCTTGAGTTTGTTGATGTGGCGTAGCAGTTCTTCCTCGTCGGCCCAGCCGGTAAAGTACCAGCACAGCATTCTATACGTGCTCAACGTCGGCTTCCTGCCGGTCCATAACGCGATCAGCAGGCAGGCAATGATAGCGGCATACGTTTCCAGCTCGATGCCGTTGTCGCAGTGGCTCAGCAGATGCCGGCAGCCAAGTATGTGCTTGAAGAACCGGAAGAATATCTCCACCTGCCAACGATGCTTGTAGAGCAGCGCCACCACATCGGGCGGAAGGTCCACTCGGTCGGTAACAATCAGGATCGTATCTCCCTGCTCCGGCCCGCCGCGTCCGGTCTTGCCGGACGGCTGCGCGAAGTGCCGCCCCAAGCGATTGACGGCGCGACGATCAGCCACACGACCATCTACCGGTGGATATGGGCTTGCCGCGAGCGGGCCGAGCAATTCAAATCATACCTGCGTGTAGCCTGGAAAAAACGCCGAAAACCCTATGGAAAGCCATCCAAACGCGGGAATTAAGGGGACGGAGCCAATCCTGTTCGGCACTCAGTTTGCTGTAGGCAGATCATATCAAATTGACCCCAGAAAAAAATCTCTAAATTTCCTAAATTACCTATTGCGCCAGGCTTAACAACATGTTTTCATACCGGCATGGCTGGCAAAAAAAGAGATAAACCCAAAAGCAAAGATCTCCGGGGATTCAAGTACTTCAAGGTTCTCTCCGGCATGTTGGAGACGTTGCACCAGGCTGGCTGCGAGCGAGACCGCGCACACAACCGCATCCTACACATGGACCAGTACATGACCCTTCTGCTCATGTATATGTTCAATCCCATCTGCTCTTCTCTCCGCGCGTTGCAGGAGGCTAGCGATTTGAAGAAAGTCCAGCGGGTTCTCAACGTGCCTCGCGCCTCGCTGGGAAGCCTCTCCGAAGCCGCACGTGTATTCGACAGCGAACTGCTCATCAGCGTTATCGGCGAACTCGTTCGGAAGCTTACGCCCGTGCGTCGAGACTCGCGGCTGAACGACTTCGATCAGATCATCACGCTCGTTGACGGTTCCTGGTTGCGGGCCGTTCCCAAAATGACATGGGCGTTGTTCCAGGATGACAAACACAAGTCCGTCAAGGCCCACGTGCACTTCGAGTTGCTAAAGGGCGTTCCGGTCCGGTCTGCCATCACCGACGCAAACACGCCGGAGACGAAAGTTCTCTCTAACTCCCTTCAGCCTGGGCGGTTATACGTATTGGACCGTGGGTATTTCAATTACGATTTGTATCAGCAGATCATCGACGCCGACAGCAGTTTTGTGGCACGGGCACGGGACAATGCCGTCTTTGAAGTGATCGAAGAGCGGCTGCTGGACCGCGACGCGCTAAACGTCGGCATCGTCCGCGATGCCGTGGTCGGCATGGGCAGCAAATTCACGAAGGAGAAGCTGGAATTAAGGGGACGGAGCACTTAATTATCCTTTTTTCTGCTTTTGCTTCTTGATTTTGGGGCCTGGTTTTCTCTTTGTCAAGGCCCGTCCCAGCAGGGCTTCCAGATGTTCGATGAATGCAGGCGTCCCGCAAGGACGGCCAGTTTTCGTGTAGCAGCGAAGACGCTCAACATCCGCTTCCTCTTCATCCAGCAGCCAGTCTCGCCAGTTGCCGACATGATCGGATTTTTCCAGGTCGCCGGACAGAAGCGTATCTTTCCGCAGGCCACAGTGGGCCGATGCACTGCTCCATGGATACTCTTCGGCCCGTTTCACCAGACCGGCACGCACCGAATTTCGCTCGACGTACCGAACGGCTGACCAGAAATGCCGCTCGTCCAGCGGGCAGGAAAAAAACCGTCCCTGCCAGAGGTGTCCGCAGAGACCTTGCCGCCGGTTGACGTATGCGGCGTATTGCGAATTCATCCGTCGCATCGCCTGGCCGAGGGCGTCGGCTGTCTTCGGTACCACCACCAAATGCACATGATTGGTCATCAGGCAATATGCCCAAACCTCCAGCCTGTACAATTCGCACTGATCTTTCAGCAAAAGAAGATACTTTTGGCGATCTGCCTCGCTGAAGAAGATGTCCTCACGCCGATTACCACGCTGTGTCAGGTGATGAGGAATATCAGGAACTACGATTCTAGCCAGTCTTGCCATGTAGCCGAAACTACCATGAAAACCAGCCTTCGTCAAGATAATTAAGTGCTCCGTCCCCTTAATTCCCCTAATTCCCCTAATTCCCCTAATTCCCCGGTTACTTTTCGGGTTTATTGTTGGTTTCTACGGCGGCGGGCTTGTGATTGGCGTTCAGCCAGAGGCGATAGAAAATGTTGTTGGCCAGGAATATCCTGTAGGCGGTCTCTGTCGGCCAGGGATAGGAGACCACTTCGTCGTAGAATCGCCCGTCGGCGATCCTGGCCTTGAATTTCAGTATCGGAACCCGCCCCTGGCGAAGGCGGTGATTAAACTCCGGCGACTGCGGGGCGCTCAGCAATATCACGCCAATAGTGTAACGAGCGATGCCTTTGGCGTCGGTCGTGCCGACCATGTAAATATCATACGCGCCGTTGAATATCATGTCGTTTTCAGTCGTGCCGTCCGCGTTGTATTCGGCGAAGCCGGTCATTTTCCGATACCGGTAAGTTGTAAGGTTCAGCCCCGGAAAGATATGCGTCATCCATTTCGGCGCACCCTTGCCGCGGACCATCCCATCGACAGCCACTGTCTTGGCTGTGCCGGTTTGTATGGGGCTGTGTCGAATATCCAGCGAGTTCATCACCAGGTCGCGCAGCGAAAAGGTAACTTCCTTCGCCTGGCCGAAAACGCCGTAAACGGTGTTGCCGGGGAACTCCTGTGCGATCTTCGCCAATAGACTTTTATCGACCAGCAGTTCGGTCAGGTCGGCCTTGAGCGCGACGCGAGCGTCTGGAGCGCCCAGGTCCAGCGAATATACGTTTTCCAGTATTCCACCGTTGAGTCCGCAGCGGTAGGCGGCGTGGATCTTGCCGTCTTTGGCGTGCACGTTGGCGATCATGCCGCGAGGCTCGAAAAACGCCCTGACCTTCGGATCGAAATATCGCATCCGCTGCACCTCGACCCGGCAGTCAAGATCGGCGTGGGCGAACAACTCGCGGAGGCGGGCGATTGTCTCGTCGGCCCGACGGGTGAGGGCTTTGACGGCAAGCGGCGCCTTCGCAGCCGGTGTAACTTCAAGCCCCGCCCAGCGCTCCAGATCATACGTATCCAGGCTGGTGCACAGCACTGCGATGCGCCCCGCCGGGCTGGTCGTCGGATTACGCAGGTCGGCGACGATGAAGCCGTGGTTCGCGCCGACGGCAAACTCGAACGAATCAGTCGTGAACCTTCCTATCCGCGGATTCAGCCCGTCGGAAAGCGTTACCTTTTCCAGCATGACGGTCCCGTCAACCCGGCAGCGTTTTTTGTTGATTGTTGCGGCGACGTTGTCGGCCCTGACCGTAACGTATTCCAGCATGTCCGCCCCGCCGCCGCCGAGAAAACGACCCTCGACAAAGACGCCGCCGGTCGGGCGATATTGAACGAGTTGGGGAAACCGCTTGCCCAACCGACTCAAATCCGGGACGCTCAAGGCCGCGTGCGCCTCGTACGCCCCGCTTCCAAGCAACGGCAATGTCGCGTCGGCGCGTAACTGGAAAAAGTCCGTATCAACAAAAACATCCCGCACCCTTATTGCAGAGAAATCCGCCGGTATCGACAGATCGAACCGCCCTGCCGCCCGCTCGCCGCGGGCCTTGCGAACCGAAACATCCGAAACAATCATCTCCGAGGCGTCGAACCGACCGACGGTATTTATTTGCTTTTCGTCGGCCTGGATTTTCGCGGTGAACCGCACCGCACCGTTCAGTCCGGCCCGTTCGGTCAGTTCAGCCAGTTCCGGCAGGATCGCCCTGGCCGTCGGGTCCGGCATCAATCGCCCGCGAATATCCAACTGGCCCCCCGCCAGGCCTGGGACAGGCCAGTATTTCCCCGCCGGCGGGACTTTCACGTCAGCCGACAGGCGGATTTTCCCGGCAGCGGATATATTCGACTTGCCAACATCCAGCGAGAGGATGTTAATCGCGCCGTTTTGCTCGTCGATTCTGCCCGCCAGTCGAAACCGAAGCGCCTCGCCGCGAGGCTTGAATCGGCCCGGCAGAGTCCTCGACTGCAAGCGAAACCCCAGATCGTCGGCGTTGCAGGTCAGTTCGCCGGAAACGAATTCGTCGTTTATTTCAGCCCGCAGCGAAGCGACCATCGAGCCGCGAATGTCAAACGGTTGCAGCGTCCGGGTCAATTCGGCCCCACAGGCCGACGCGATCAGCCAGGCGGCATCGGCTACCCGAATCCGTCCGAAGCAGCGAACAGCAGGCCTGTCGGTATCGGCTGACGGAAAGGTCAGGCTCCCATCCAGCACCGCCGACGCCAGTTCGACCCGCACCGCAAGCCGGTTTCGCAGGGCCGGCGGCAGGGTCTCGTCGGCCTGGAAGTCCACGACAATCTCCGCAGGCTGGCCCGCGGTCTTTCGGAAGGTCTGGCCGATCCGGGCCTT
>DAOWOP010000018.1 GCA_030642005.1 Planctomycetales bacterium | reverse complement strand
TATGTTTTTGGAATCTCTGCGAACTCTGTGTCCTCCCCTTGGGACGGCCGGGCTACGGCGGGCTTCGCCCTGACGAGCGAATAGCCGCCTGTGGTTAATGAAAAATGCGGGCTAAAAACCGGGGAAAACCGGCGTCAAATTTTTTTTCACTTCAACTTGACTTACTACCAAGCCGATGTTATTATGAACATACGTTCATAACGAGGTGATTATGCCCAGGCCCCGGTTACAACGAATAGTATCAGGCCGGCCGGTCGCAACGGTCTATAAGCCGGCCGGCGTACCCGTCAGCGCCCTTCAGTGGGTCAACCTTACGCTGGATGAGTTCGAGGCGATTAGATTGGTTGATAACGAGGGTTTGGACCAGGAGGCTGCTGCGGCACAAATGGGCGTTTCCCGCCCGACCGTAACGCGGATACTGGCATCGGCCCGGGGCAAAATCGCCCGGTTCCTCACGTACGGCCAGGCCCTCATAATTCAGGGCGGCCCGGTTATGCCCGCGGTGTTCAGAGGCGGCCCGGGCAGAGGCGGCGGTTTGGGTCGCGGTCGCGGCGGACGTGGCCGCGGCGGACGTGGAAGAGGAAGACTCCGACCATGAAAACATTTTTCGATTGCATTGCGTGTTTTGTCCGCCAGTCGCTGGAGGCGGTTCGGATAACGACGCCCGACGAGGCGGTCCACGAGCAGTTGCTTCGTGAGGTCCTGCGGGTTCTGGGCGAGATGGATATGCGCCAGTCGCCGCCGGCAATGGCCAAGCGCATCCACCGGCTTATTCGAGAGATGACCGGCCAGGCTGACCCGTACCGCGCCGACAAGGAGCGATTCAATCGGCTGGCTCTGGATGTTTATCCGGAACTCAAGGCGCGTGTCGGGCGTTCAGCGAACCCGCTCGAAACGGCGGTTCGGCTGGCGATTGCGGGAAATGTCATAGATTTGGGTGTGAACCATCACCTGACCGACGAGCAGGTTCACGAGGCTATCGACCACGCCCTGGATGCTCCGTTTGAGACCGATATGGCGGCATTCGGCGAAGCGGCTTCGAGTGCAGGCAATATCCTCTATCTTGCCGACAACGCCGGTGAAATTGTTTTCGACCGGCTGCTGATAGAGCAACTGCCGGTCGAAAAGGTAACTGTCGCGGTCAAAGGTTCGCCCATCATAAACGACGCCACAATGGAAGACGCCGAGGCGACGGGCCTGACCGAACTGGTGAAGGTTGTCGATAACGGATCGGATGCGCCCGGCACGATCCTTGATGATTGCAGCGAGGCTTTCAGGCGGCGTTTCAACGAGGCGGACCTGGTAATCGCCAAGGGCCAGGGCAACTACGAGACGCTCAGCGAGGCCGGCAAGGACATCTTTTTCATACTCAAGGCCAAGTGTCCGGTAATCGCCAGAGACTTGGGCTGTTCGGTCGGCAGTCTGGTTTTGCGAAGATCAAGTTGCGCCGAAGCGGTTGCAGGGAAGGGTAATGATTATGCCAGGATTTGATGGAACAGGCCCGTTAGGGCAAGGTCCGATGACAGGACGTGGGATGGGATACTGCGTGTTGAAAATATCAGACGGAGGTCCTATTGCACCAGCCTACGGGCGAGAAATCAACAAACACAGTGAACAAGAAACAGGCGCCTTTAGAGAAACACAGGAAGGAGGTGATGACAATGCCAGCAGGTAATGGAACAGGACCGATGGGATTCGGGCCTATGACGGGCCGCGCGGCTGGGTACTGTGCCGGCTATCCGGTTCCCGGGTACATGAACCCGATTCCAGGCCGGGGCTTCGTGCCGTCCTATGGCCCAGCACCGTACGCGCAGGGAATGGCGCCTTACGGCTACGGCGCGGGTTACGCCCCCGTTTGGCCCCGGCCGTTCGGATGGTTCGGCCGAGGGTTCCGGTTCGGTCGTGGACGAGGTCGTCGATGGTTCGGGTGGTAAGCCGGACAGGCAACTGATGTCGAGCGTTACGCAACGTAGAAAGGAGATTCAGTATGCCACGAGGTGATGGAACAGGCCCGCCGGGAGGCGGTGGACAGGGACGAAGACAAGTGCAAGGACGCGGACCAGGGCGCGGACGAATGGGTGGGCCGTTCGCCGCCGGAGCGGGCGGAGAATGCGTCTGCCCGAGTTGCGGACACAAGGCCCCCCACGCCGCAGGGCAGCCCTGTAATCAGCAGACCTGCCCGAAGTGTGGAATGTCAATGAGCAGAGGTTAACCAACAATTGTAAGGAGAAAAACTATGCCACGAGGTGATGGAACAGGCCCGGCAGGAATGGGCTCGATGACAGGACGCGCAGCGGGATACTGCGCAGGTTATCCGGCTCCCGGATTTATGAATCCGGGTCCCGGTCGCGGTTACGGCGGTTTTGGCGGCTTTGGGGGTGGTCGCGGCGGCGGTCGAGGCCGGCGCAACTGGTTTTACGCGACCGGCCTTCCGGGCTGGCAGCGAGCGGGCATGGGTGCATACGGTGCGCCGCCGGCGTATCCAACGCCGCAAGCTGAGCCGTTTGGCCCCGCCGCAACAGTCCAGCAGGAACTGGACGCACTGAAAAGCCAGGCAGAATACTTCGGAGACGCCCTGGAAGGCATCAGGAAGCGGATCGAAGAACTTCAGGCAGGGGCGCCCGAAAAAACCGAATAGCCGCCGGCGCAATCGTTACAATAACCGTAGCGCAAGCGGGGATTGTATATTCCCGTCGGCGGGTACAGAACGAGAATACGAACGTAAGGAGAACCATAACGTGAAAATTGCAATTCCCCTGGTAGGTGGGCGTGTGAGTATGCACTTCGGGCACTGCGAGCAGTTTGCTCTCGTTGAGGCCGACGAGCAGAACAACATCATCGGCAAGACGATGCTTGATTCGCCGCCGCACGAGCCTGGCGTGTTACCCGCCTGGCTGAACGAACAAGGCGCCGAGGTGATAATCGCAGGCGGCATGGGCAATCGCGCCCAGCAACTGTTCACGCAAAGCGGGATCACCGTAGTCGTCGGCGCGCCGACCGGCGAGGCCGAAGATGTTGTCTCTGCCTACCTCGGCGGAACGCTGGAGGCCGGAGACAATATCTGCGACCACTGAGAATCAGGTGGGGTGGCGTGGTCGCCTGCCTACCTGCGGTAAGCAGGCAGGCGGTTTTTGCGACCACATTTGCGTCAAGTTGGTTTTGACGTAACCGCGAACACATCGGCAGTCGACTTGTATGTTGGATCGCTACTGTTCTTGAGCAACCTATCGCAGAGCGGAGGCCTGTGATAGCATGTCGGCATGACCAAGCGGGATGTTGTTATTGACGCGTTGGAATTTCGCCGGCCTGCATATGTGCCCTGGCAGATCGACCCGACCATCCAGTGCGCCGAGCGGCTTAAGAAACACCTCGGCATCGAAGACCTCTCCGGCTTTCTCGACAACCACTTCGTCAGCGTCTCGCCGGGCATCCACGATTTCATCCGGATCGACGAAAACCGCGTCCGCGACCATTACGGCGTTACCTGGGACCGCTCGGTGGATAAGGACATCGGCGTCCCCGAGGACTGGCCGCTGAAAGAGCCGACGCTGGCAGGATATGAATTCCCCGACCCCGACGATCCGAAATGGTACGCCGGCCTGGCCGATAGTATTGCAGCCCATCCGGGTCGCTTCACCCGGTTCGCCATCGGTTTCAGCCTCTACGAGCGGGCATGGACGCTCCGCGGCATGGAAAACCTGCTGATGGACATGATCGAGCGCCCGGAGTTCGTTAACGAGTTGCTCGACGCCATCTGCGAGCACAACCTGGCGCTGGTCCGTCATGGCCTCGAACTGAGCGTTGACTGCATCCACTTCGGCGACGACTATGGCTCACAGGTCGGGTTGATTATGGGCCCGAAGTTCTGGCGGCGGTTCATCAAGCCTCGCCTCGCGCGGATGTACGCCGCTGTCCGCGATGCCGGCAAATATGTCTCACAGCACTCCTGCGGGAAAGTCCAGGAACTCTTCGACGACCTCGTTGAGATGGGTCTGAACATGTTCAACCCCTTCCAGCCGGAGGTTATGGACGTCTTCGATTGCATGAATCGCTACCACGGTAAACTTGCCTTCCACGGCGGGATGAGCATCCAGAAGACGCTGCCTTTCGGCAGCGTCGATGAAGTACGGGAAATGACAACCCGCCTCATCGCCGCCGGGGCGAACGGCGGATACGTCTTCGCCCCTTCCCACGCCGTCCCCGGCGACGTCCCGCCGGAAAACCTCGTAGCGATGATGGAGGTCCTCAAGGCCTAGCCCGGACTCAGCGAGGTAGAATAGCTGTTTGAATTTATCCGCCCGGAAACGTAACCTTTCTGCGCCCGGCGGGTGGCCGGGGAAAGGGTTGCTGATAGAAGGTAATAGTTATGCAAATTATGTTCTGGGTTACCTGGGCGATCCTGATCGGAGCCGGCATAGTCCTCGTACTTTACGGGATCATTTTTTTCGGTCCGCACTTCTGGCTTCGCCGCGACCGAGACGGCGAAATTGAAAAAGGGTTGGCGATATGGGTCGAGCCGGTTCGTTTTCCGGGTTGGCCCTGGGGAGAACGGACCACGCCCGCCGGGCTGAGGCGGGCCGGCTATAAGGGCAAATTCCTGTACTGGAACTGGCACGCTGCATGGCAAGGTTGTCTTGTACTACCGGCATTGAGGAATCGGGGCCTGATCGAGCGCGAAGCGCAACGATTGGCCGACTTCATCACCAATTCCCGACGAGATCAGCCGAAGACCCCCATTTATCTGATGGGCTATTCCTGCGGCGGCTTTGTTTCCGTTCGAGCCCTGGAACTATTGCCGGAAGACGTTCGCATTGAATCCGCTGCCTTTCTCGCCTCTGCGTTTGATCCTCGCCACGACCTTACGCCGGCGATTTCGCACGTGAACGGTAAACTGATCGTGAGCGCCTCGCTTATGGATTTTGCGATCTGCGGGCTGGGAACGCTTGTCTTCGGCGGGGGCGACGGCGTGCATACACCCACTATCGGCATGTTGGGCGCGATGGAACCGACCGGTCCGGAAGCGTTCCGCCATCCGAAACTTATCCAGATTCACTGGCGGCCAAGGATGATCCTCGAAGGCCTTTTCGGCCTGCACGATTGGTGTTTCCCGCCCGCCTTCATCGCCAGGTACCTCGCCCCGGCAATGAATATCACGGGACAATCTTCCGCGAGCACCTAATTGCCGTTTGAAAATCATTCCCCGCAAGCGTCAGACGAACGCTGACCTGTTCGCTCCGCAGGCCGGTTGGCCCGCTCTACGAACCGGTCATTATTTAAGATCGAATACCCCTTGACCGACGTATATACAGTGGATATACTATGTATAGATGGTGAAGGAGATGGATTATGGTCAAGAAGTTGACCAAACACGGTAACAGTTACGCCCTGGTGATCGACAAACCGATCCTGGAGCTGCTTCGCGCCACGCCGGAAACACCATTTGAAATTATCACGGACGGACGATCACTCCTGCTCAGTCCGGTTCGCGATCCGGATGACGACAAAAAGTTCGAGGATGCACTGGAGATGGTCCACAAGCGTTTCGGGCGAGCGTTGAAGAGGCTTGCAGAGTAGGTAATGGCCCCGCGTTTCCTGGACATTCGGAGAGTTCTGCGCATTCACTGTAGCCAGATCGAGCACTACGGCGGAGCGGAAGGCATCCGTGACGCGCCGCTGCTGCACTCGGCTATCGCTATGCCACAATCGTCCTTTGGGGGCGAATACCTCCACAAGGACTTGTTCGAGATGGCCTCCGCCTACCTGTACCATATCGTGCAGAACCACCCGTTCGTCGATGCAAATAAGCGCACCGGAGCCGCCGCTGCTATCATCTTCCTGGCTATGAACGACGTCTCCATTGATACTGATGAGGAAGGGCTGGAGAACATCACGCTCAGCGTCGCAACCGGTCAGGCTGGTAAGAACAAGGTGGTCGAGTTCTTTCGCAAGTTAGCCCATTAGTGCGTTTCTCTGGCGGGTGGTGAGTGTTTTGCTGTTTGAATTTATTCGTCGGGAGGCGTAACCTTTTTATGCCCGCTGCGTTTGATATTGTACGGGTATAACGCGGGCTTCATCGGGAGGTTGGTATGACCGACGAATCGAAACAACCGGCGGACGTGCGGATTATTGAGAACCTCAGGCAGGCCAAGGCCAAACTCCTTGCTGAACTGCACAAGGTCATCATAGGCCAGGACGAGGTCATCGAACTTCTGCTCCAGGCGGTCCTCTCTCGCGGGCACTGCCTGCTGGTGGGCGTGCCGGGGCTTGCTAAAACGCTGATGGTCTCGACGCTGGCCGACGTGCTGAAATTGGATTTCAATCGCATCCAGTTCACGCCCGACCTGATGCCTTCGGACATTACCGGAACGGAGATCATCGAGGAGGACCGCACCACCGGCAAACGTGAATTCCGATTCGTCAAAGGCCCGATATTTGCCAACATCATCCTGGCCGATGAGATTAACCGCACCCCGCCGAAGACCCAGGCGGCACTGCTCCAGGCGATGCAGGAGTATCACGTAACGGCCGCCGGAACGCGACACGACCTTCAACTGCCATTCTTCGTACTGGCTACGCAGAACCCCATCGAGCAGGAAGGGACCTATCCGCTGCCCGAGGCCCAACTTGACCGGTTCATGTTCATGGTATTCGTCGATTACCCCAGCCGGGACGAAGAACGCCTGATAGTCAAGACCACGACGATGGACATCGCCGGGCAGCCCGAGCCGGTTCTGTCGGCAGAGGACATCCTCGCCCTCCAGCGAATCGTTCGCAAGATGCCCGTCAGCCAGCACGTAACCGATTACGCCGTTAACCTGGCGCGGGCGTCCCGCCCGGACGACCCGACCGCGCCGGAGTTCGTCGGTAAGTACCTCACCTGGGGCGCAGGGCCGCGGGCAGGGCAATACCTCATCCTCGGCGCCAAGAGCCGGGCGCTGCTGCACGGGCGGTTCAATGTGTCCTGCGAGGACGTCCGCGCCGTAATCCAGCCGGTCATGCGGCACCGGCTCTTCACCAACTTCAACGCCGACGCCGAGGGCATCAAGCCCGAAGACCTTATAGAAATGCTTCTCAAGACCGTCGCCGAACCGTCCGTCAAGGACTACGCCAGCGCTGCCAAAAACGCGGGAACCTGAAAATAAACTTCGCTCGGTGATTTTGCATCTGTCGGGCCGTCCGAAAGGCAATGGGCCCACCTGTGCGGATCAGGGCGATAAAGCCGTCTCGCAAAATTTTTTTTCCGGCAGAAGCGGATTGGGGCCGACGGACTTGAGAAAATCATGCAGGTTTGCCGATAATGATCCCATCAAAGTAACTTGCTTTAACATGACGCACCTCCCTGTGTAGTAACGACTTATGGAACATCGAACCTGTCGGCATCTGTCGTCATTGACGAGGGATGCGTTTTGATCTGAATCCCGCTTAAAAACCTCGAAAAAAAAACCCGCAGTTTGAGGAAAATAAGCCTTGACAAATCCGGCCCGGCAAGACGATAATAACCCTGTAGTTACAAAGGCCGGTGGGTTGTAAAGTGGAAAGTGTTTCCCGTCCCGCCGGAAGGTCCGGGTGGCGGCCGGACATGTTTGTGAGATTTATAGAGCAGTGTCATATCTTTGCGAGAGCCTTCAGCCTCCGCGGCTACCCCCGGATAAGCGAATCTTCGCACGACCATGCCTGTATCTTTTGCAAACCCGATTATGCCGATTTGTTTGAAGGAGCCGATTCATGGCTAGCGGTACAGTAAAGTGGTTCAACAGCACCAAGGGTTTTGGGTTCATCACGTCAGATGACGGCACGGACGTCTTCGTCCACCACAGCGACATCCAGGGCGAAGGCTTCAAGAGTCTGGATGAAGGACAGGCCGTCGAATTCGAAATGACTGAAGGCCCCAAAGGCCCAAAGGCTGCGAACGTCCGAAAGGCCTAGTGAGTCTGTAACATCTGTTTTGATGGGTGCCATGTTCTCGCCCGAAGCGCAGCGGAAGGCGTGAACATGCCCACCCCCTTTAGACGGGTGAGGGCATGGCACCCATCATTTTGGATGTTACGAAGTACTACGCTCTGTCTGAAAACTATTTCAGACAGGCTTTTCAGCATTCAGCGGTCAGCATTCAGGTCCTTTGTTTATTGGGTTTTGGCTGATTGCTGAAGGCTGATTGCTGAACGCTTTGAGGCGATGTCTGACTTTTCAGACAAAGCCTACGACTTGGACTTGGGCGCAACCTCTTCTTCACCGGCGTTGTGATTGGCAAGTCGGGCCAGGACAAACAGAAGGTCGGAAAGGCGGTTGATGTACCGCAGCGCGTCGGGGGCTGAACATTGCCCGTCGTCTGTGGGATTCAATGCCGCCACGACGGCGCGCTCTGCCCTGCGGGCTATGGTCCGCGCCAGGTGCAGACGACAGACCAGTTCACATCCTCCCGGAAGGATAAAATCCTTCAATTCCGGTAATTCGTCGCAGATCGTGTCAATGCGCTTTTCCATCCGCGCCACCGCGTCGTCATCGGGGTGCCGTGGTCGCGGTGTTTGCGACCACGTTAACGCCTGCGCATCCGCGTGGCCGCAAACACCGCGGCCACGGCACCCAACTGTCGCAAGTATCGCGCCGACGGAAAACAGTTCGGCCTGAACAGGTCCAAGGGCGTCAGCGACAGAAGCGTCTCCGGCCCGTCCGGCCTCGACCAGACAGAAACCGACAGCGGCATTGAGTTCGTCCAGCCCGCCTATGGCCGAAAATCGCGGGTCGTCCTTCCGCACCCTGCCTGCCGCACCCGGCAGCGACGCAAATCCCCCATCTCCGGTTTTCGTGTATAGTTTCATCGCACACATTCTACAAAACCCAGCCTGAACAATCCAACAACGACAAAAGATAGTGAATTGGAGCAATTAAGTGCTCCGTTCCCTTAATTCCGGCAGAACTTGCCGCCCAAGAAAAAATTTCAGTGCCCCATTGACAGCGGGATGAGAACGGGACAATACTGTCTGGGGTGATTAATGAGCCGTAAGAGCAGAAAGCGGAAATCGCGAGCGCCAAAGCAGTCGCAAGAGCCGGCCAATCTAAGCAAGGTCAAGAGGGTTCTGAACATCGCCCTGCCCGTCATCCTGGTCGCAGCCCTCGGCCTCGTTGCTTACCTCGTATTCTTCTCGAACGACAAACCCATCACTGTCACCACGCCGGGCGCTTACACCAACACCTTCACGCATACGCCCAAGGTTACGCGCAAGGCCAAGAGCCTCGACGACTTGTTGGCCATGCCCGCCGAGCGACTCGCCGACGTGGACATCGCCGAGATGAACCTGCTGTGCGCCACCGGCCTGCCGGGCGCGGAGAATCTGAACATCGACCATGCTCTGGCCACGCTGGACCAGTGGGCTGTGCGGGTAAAGACCGAGACCGACCGCCACCTTTACCGCGTGGCCGACCCCCGCTACGCCGAACATTATCGGCACAGCGAAGCGTTTCTACGGGCCGAGATGCTCTTGCAGGTTCTTCAGGGCGATCTCGGCGTCAAGTACGACATGACCGCCGCGCATAACTTCGCCTTCAACGATTCCCGCGTCGCCTTTATCCACGGCATGATCCCAGCCCCGGGCCAAACCACCGCTGACACACCCGGCGGGACCTGCGCATCGATGCCGGTGATGTACGTTGCAGTCGGGCGTCGGCTCGGCTACCCGCTCAAACTGGTGATCACCAAGGGGCACGTCTTCGCCCGCTGGGACGGCAAGGACCATCCCAATCCAGCCTGGCGCGAGCGGTTCAACATCGAGGGATCGGGCGACGGTTTCAGCAGTTTCGAGGACGACTACTACAAAACCTGGCCGTTCAAGGTGGCCGACCACGAAGTCCGCGTGGGCCGCTACCTCATTTCACTCACGCCGACCGAAGAGTTCGCCGAGTTCCTCGCTGCCCGAGGCCACTGCGGTCGCGACAACGGAAAACTTGCATTCGCTGCCCGGTGCTTCGAGAACGCTTATCGTTACGATACCACCCGACCGTCCTATCGACATTGGTTCCTTGAGGCAGCGATGCGGAGCGGGTATCGCCCGGCTACGCCCGCGCTGGCCCGCCTGCTCAAGAAACGAAGGGATCCCCTTGCCGATGCAGAATGGATTGTCGCCCAGCAACAATTGGCCGCACGGCGCGAGTGGCTGCGCAAGCAGGCAGGCGGAACGCCGGGGTCGGGATTGCCGACCGGGCTTCCCGCTGGTGTACATCAGCCGCATGTGCCACATTTACCGCCGCTCGACATTCCGCAACCATATAGGCCGCCGCCGATACCCGGACAGCCACGAAGATAGTTTTTTCCGAAAAAAGGTTTGACTAAAGAGATACGCGAATCGAGAATAACAGATGAAAGGGATATAGCAATGAAGCACACACGTCTGATTGCCGTCCTGGTTGGCCTCGCCGTTATCGCCGTTTTAACCGCCGATGCATCGGCCTACTACCATCCCACCATGGGCCGATTCATCAGTCGCGATCCGGGACCGGGCACGGGTAGCCCAGCGCGTGTTGGCGTTGGCGGTACCGCGCCGATCGGCGGATTCATCCCACGCGATCCAACCGGTAACAATCAGTATGCGGATGGAATGAATCTATACCAATACGTGCGGAGCAATCCCATCACAGGGATCGATCCCACAGGACAGGTCCTGGTCGTACTGTCTGGAGCAGGTCAATCTGAAGCGAGTATGAATTCATTGCGGAATGCGACACAGATGGAGATTGAAACTCGCCTTGCGCGATGGTGGCCAGGATCGAAGGTCAAGTTGAAGATCATTAACCACGCTAAAAAGAAATTGACTGGAGACTATGATCCTTTGCTCCGCGCCGATTATAAGGCATTCGTGGCCCGAAGAAAGAAGAATCCGTGCAGTCTAGAGCAGTTTGTTGCCATTGGACATAGCTCGGGCGCGTCGGCGATCTCCAATGAGATTGTCGCTGGGACATTTCGACCAGTTTTCGTGGATGTGCCTGGCTACGGACGGCGCAGAGTGTCCCCCGTGTTCTTTGGATTGGTCGACCAGATTCTGGGCAAGAAGAATCTGAGAGCAGCCAGAGTGAATGCCTTGGGGTTCCACACGTCAATGATGCATTACAAGCAGATTATCACCACCAAAGTGAAGGGCGTCTTGAACATCAACATATTCAAGGATCATTTCAGCATTGTGAAGGATGCTCGCGTAGTAAAGGGGATTTCAGAAGAGGCTGGTTTCTCCTATCAATGTGAGGTACTCCGCGACAGGGTAAAGACGCGAGGCTGGATCAAGTTTACCGAGCAATGGTAGCTTCGTGAACTTAACAGGGTGCTTTCGTTTCCCTAGGGAGCGTGTATTGCTGAGACATATTCAAATACTATCTTTGGCTTTCGCTTACCTTATGAGCTTGTCGGGCTGTGGGACAACCGATTCTTCACATGTCAAGGTAAGCAATGCTACGCCGCAGGATCTCCTTCGCTCATATCAGGCAGCGGTGTTCGAGAGGGACCATGCGTCGATTCTGGAGTGCATGGAGCCGCAACTTCGGAAAGAAACTGAGCCGATGCTGTCTGCCCACAATGATTTTGTTGCGAAGGGAACTGTCCTTGAGCGATTGCTTCATGAGAGATACGGACCTGCAAAGGCTCATGATTTCCGCGACGGCATGTACCAAACAATCAACCGTATGTTTGATGCTGTTCTCTTATGGATAGGGCCTGATGGGCGAGCCGGGCGCGGAGCGAAGATTATCCAATCCGACAATCTCGCTCGCGTCGAGGTTCGTGGCAAAAATGTCGGGATCGAAGCAACGCTTTACGACAGCCAATGGCTCCTATTGTTTGCACCCGACCGAACGTATGGGCGTTATTTGGACGCTTATCGGCGAATGCTCATAGAGACCAGCAGAGAATTCGAGCACATCATTAAGGGAATACGTGATGGAACCATCACGGAGAGCAATATAGATAACATCCTGTCTGGCGTTGAGGCTCCCCCTGGGTTGCTGGATGGAAGCTTACTCCCTCTCCGCCAACTGAAGGGAATCTCCACACGGGTAGCGCACGGGTCCTGGAGCGCTGCGCCGATCCGCCTGCAAATCAGTGGGCAGGAGTCGTGGTGGCCACGCATCCGCCTGACCTTGTCCATGTACGGCAGCAGGTACGACACGTATCCAAGCGTCATCAAGGGAACTGTCGGCAACTTGAACGGCCAGAAGGCCTTCGGTGGAACGCCAACTCGCGATCCACGCCATGGCGACCGAGCAGATGAGTCCTTCAACCCAGCGATCAGAGAGGACCAGTATATATTCTTCATCCGAGTATACAGGCCGAAGCTTAAGTACGGGACGAAGAAGGGAACGCCCTGTAAATGCGTCAAGGAGAGTGAGATCAAGGATTGCATCCGGAAATTCGCGCAGGCCAAAGTTGCTGCGGGCGCTCGGTGGAGCCTGCTGGGATTAAACTGTCAGACGTTTCAGTTCGAGGCAATGGACTCTTGCTGCATGTTCAAGAATAACTCCGGGTAACGATCTGTCGGCCCAATCTGTGGAATGGCGTGAGGCCGGCGTGCTTGCGAGGTTGTAGTGATGCGGCGCAGGACGTTAATCCCAATCACGGCGATACTTATTTTTGTGGTGGTGCTCTCTGCGAGCATATGGTTCCTGATCGACGGATTGGTCTGTACGAGTACGGTGGATACTTCCCATGACCCAGACCAGAATCGGTCGGCGACAGAAGAGAACGCACAACAGCGTCTTGTGTGGGCTCACAGGTCCTCGGCCTTGAGTGAGATTAGTATTGGAATGCACAAGAGCGAGGTAGTCCACCTGTTAGGCCACCCGACTCAGGAGCACCCACTGCATGAGGCGTTCCTGATCGGTGGGAAGCGCATTGGGACAACACTGTTTTACTTGAGGGAGCCTGGCACTGGGATTGGCAAGGGGGGAGAGGAGATACGTATATACTTTAACCTGCAAGGGCAAGTGATGCGGATATGGGATAACTTGGGTGGCGTTGAACACTTTCGAGGGCAACTGCCCAGCAGGGACGAGGGACGGAGGGACGAGGGACGGAGCACTTAATTCCGAATCCTCCATTGCCCGTCGCCACGACCTCCCTTTGAGGTCGCAAATTGCGACCTCAAAGCGGCGCTCTCCCCATCCGTCAGCTGGAACATGAAATCTTCGGGGAAGCGGTCGATATTGCGTTTGACCTGTTCGTTAAGTCTCCTGGTGGTAACGCCGTAAAGTTGGGCCAGGTCCGCGTCGAGAATGACTTTCTGCCCGCGAAGCAGCAGGATGTCCTGCTCAATGCGTCCTATGGGGATAATTGCTTGCCGATTCGGCATTTACACAGCCTCCCAAAGGTCAAGGGTATGAAGCACTTAATTCCGAATCTTCCGTCACCAGTCACCACGGCTTCCTTTTGAGGTCACAATTTGTGACCTCAAAGCGTTACTTACACCAAGTGTTCGTATCTTGCCTTGAGAGGTAGTCACAATTTGTGACCACCTTGGGGATTAAGGGTGTGAAGCACTTAATTCCGAATCCTTTGTTCCCCGTCGCCGGGCAGGGAAAAACATCGCTGAAATGTTCATTTGCGCTGGCGAAAACGGGCTGAATCTGCGAGAATACATGTACCCATTATCAGGCGAAGGGAAGGTTCATTTTGATAGGAGAATCCATAGTGGCCAAGGACTCGGCCGGTAAGAAAACCGGGGCAAAAAAAGCCGTTTATGACGAGAGCAAGATTAAGGTTCTTGAAGGGCTTGAGGCTGTTCGCAAGCGTCCGGGAATGTACATCGGCGACACTACCCCGCGCGGGCTGCATCACCTCGTCTGGGAACTCGTCGATAACGCCATTGACGAGGCAATGGCCGGCAGGTGCAGCAATATCACCGTTCGGATAAACGCCGATGGCTCCTGCACCGTTATCGACGACGGCGTCGGCATACCCGTCGGGCCTCACCCGACGCTGAAGATCTCCACGCTCGAAGTGGTCATGTGCAAACTGCACGCCGGCGGAAAGTTCGACCACGATTCTTACAAGGTCTCCGGCGGGCTGCACGGCGTCGGGGCGTCGGTGGTCAACGCGCTGAGCGAATGGATGGAAGTTGAAGTCTGCCGTGACGGGCAGGTCTATTTCATGGAGTTCCAGCGCGGCAAGAGGCAGGCGAAACTCAAACAAATTGGAAAGAGAAAGAAATCCGGAACGCAGATTACCTTCATGCCCGATTCGGAAATCTTCCCCGACAGGAAACTTCGTTACGAAGTGCTCTTGACCCGTCTGCGCGAACTGGCGTACCTGAACGAAGGGCTGAAGATCAAACTGATCGACCAGACCGACGAGAAGGAAGACGTCTTCCAGTTCAACAAGGGCCTTCTGGCGTTTGTCGGACACCTCAACGAGGGCAAAGACTCGATGCACCGCCCCATCGTCATCAAAAGGGAAGACGAAAAGACCATGCTCGCACTGGAAGTGGTGCTCCAGTACAACGACGGATACAGCGAGACCGTCTTCACATTCGCCAACAATATCCACACCGTCGAGGGCGGAACGCACCTTTCGGGCTTCCGGTCGGCCCTGACCAGAACACTCAATGCCTACGCCCGAAACGCCGGGCTGCTGAAAGAAAAAGACAAGGTGCCCTCCGGTGACGACCTGCGGGAAGGAATGACCGCCGTTATCTCCGTAAAAGTCGCCGAGCCGCAATTCGAAGGACAAACCAAGACAAAACTGGGAAACAGCGAGGTCGAGACATTCGTAACGCAGACGGTCAACGAACAACTCGGAATCTGGCTGGAGGAACATCCCCGCGAAGCCAAGCGGATTATCACCAAGGGCGTCCAGGCGCAACTGGCGCGCGACGCTGCCAGAAAGGCGCGTGACCTTACACGACGAAAAGGCGCCCTCGCCGGAGGCTCGCTGCCTGGAAAACTCGCCGACTGCCGAAGCAAAGACGTCGCCAGCACCGAACTGTTCCTGGTCGAGGGTGATTCAGCCGGCGGGCCTGCAAAACAGGGAAGAGATTCGGCTACACAGGCAATCCTGCCGCTAAGGGGCAAAATCCTCAACGTCGAGAAAGCACGCATCGACAAAATACTGTCGTTCAACGAAATCAGATACATGGTCTCGGCACTGGACTGCGGCATCGGAAACGATGAGGTAGATGTCAGCAAGTGCCGATACGGGAAAATTATCATAATGACGGATGCGGACGTTGACGGCTCACACATACGCACGCTGCTGCTGACGTTCTTCTACCGCCACATGAAACCGCTGATACTCAACGGACGGATATTCGTCGCCCAGCCGCCGCTGTACCTCGTAACACGAAAAAAACACAAGGAATACGTCCTCAACGAATCCGCTATGCGGGACACGCTGATTAACCTGGGTCTGGATGGGACATCATTCCGAATCCGCAGCGAAAACGGGGAACAGAAAAAGGCCGAACTGAAGGGTGCAAAACTCCGCGAACTGGTGGAAATCCTCGACGAACTGGCCGAGAAGATACACATCCTCGAACGACGAGGGTTGAGCTTCGCCGGCCTGATGGACAACAGAGAACAGAAGAAACTACCGACGCACTGGCTCGTCATCGACGGGAAAGACGTTTTCTGTCACAGCCAGAAGGACTACGACGAAGTGCTCATCAAGTACACCGATACGCTCGTCGAGGATGAATCCGACCCCAACGGGGCAGGTAACGGAAATGGTAACGGCAACGGTAACGGGACAAGTGGCCGACCCAGGCTCCAGAAAAAGGCGGAACTCCACGAAGTCAAAGACATCGAAAAGATCATCTCCAAACTCGACACTCGAGGCCTGGACATCGACGATTATTTCCTCACCCGCGAAGAGTCAGTTACCGGCGAAAAGCCGCCGGCGAGGTTCGCCCTCATCAGCGAAGACGCCACCGTCGAGGTGGACAACATCGCGGGCATAACCGCCTCCTTGCGCGAACTCGGCTCCAAGGGCATGGAAATCAGGCGTTTCAAAGGCCTGGGCGAAATGAACGCCATCCAGTTGTGGGAAACCACGATGGACCCGGAGGTGCGGACGCTCCTGCGAGTCCGGGCAGAAGACGCGGAAGAGGCAGAAAGAATGTTCTCCGTCCTCATGGGCAGCAACGTCGAACTCCGTCGAGAATTCATCGAAACCCACGCACTGGAAGTCAAAAATCTCGATGTGTAAGTTGAGCGGCACCGAAGGAATCAACAGCGCCGAACGGCAGGGTCTGCCGTTCGGCGCTGTTCGTTACAAACAAATAGTTTTTTCAGCCGGAACGGCCCTTATTTCACGCGACGCCAAAGGTACCCGGCATCCTCCGGGTCCTCGCCCGAGGTAGTGGTTTCAAGCCCGGGTGCGCCCTCCGACATGTCAGTAACATGCCCGTCACAAAAGAGGAAATTCGCGGCATCGTTATCGCGATGGTAGTAGGTTACTCTGCGAAATTCATTGCCATAGCTGCCCCAATTATAGGGCATTATCGCGCAGCCGCAATACACGTGGTAGATACCCCCGGCCAGTCCGTACATAGTCCAGTACATGTTCTCCCGCTCTTCTCCCAGCAGGACAGTGTCGCTGGGGTCGCTAACCGACGCTGCCTTTTGGACCTGTCCCGGCCAGGGAAATGGAGGTACCATGCCCTCGTAGTTGACGCTCTCTCCGTGAGCCGACGGACCCATCCACGTTGCCTCCATATTGATTGCATAGGAGCGGGGGTACTCGTCCTTCCCTGCCGGCAACATGGAGTAGTCCCGGAGAATCTTATCGGAGGGGCATCGCAGCATTCCCAGATTGCTGTAATAGGGCTGGAGGATCGAATCCCACGTGTATTCCTCGTAGTAATTGCCGCCGAAAGCCGAACCGGCGGGATACCAGTCGTTGTTTTCAGTGGCGTAAAACGTGAAGGACAGACCCAGGCTCTTGAGGTTCGACATACACGAGACGATCCTGGCCTGCTCCTTGGCCCTGCCAAGCGAAGGCAGGAGGATAGAGACCAAAAGCGCGATAATGGCCACCACCACAAGTAGTTCAACAAGTGTAAAGCCGGTCCGACGGAAAGATGTTTTGAACATGATCAACTCCTTTACTCTGCGTTACGTGTTCTCCAACAATCGACATTTCAAGTTCACGACGAAAAGCATCCAGACTCACACTGCACCCGGCCGCCGTGGTTCACAAAGAAGGAATTAACCATGCCGTACCAACGCGAACCACAATAGGCCACTTCTCAATATCCCAATGCTTTTACGCTAGAATTATACGCTAATCATTCGGGATTATCACGGAAATTTTTCATATTTTTTTCGGCGGCGGGTCTGCGAAGGTAAAGCGGGCGAATTTGACTGGGCTGGGCGAATTGGCCTGCCGACGCCAGTCGCCGCCCGACCCGCCAGACGCCCTCTGCCGTTGGGAGCCACAGCCTCTCATCGGCGATAGTTATGCCCTCGCCGGAAATCCGGTGAGGAGACCCCAAATCGCGATACGTTGCGATTTGGGAACCCCAATAACCCAGCCCCTCACCGAGCAGCGTAATCGGCCTGGGAGCATCGACCAGGAACTTTTCGGCCGTAACGGTAACCGGGGTATATGTAACTGAAGAACTCGCGGCCAGGTCTTCGACTTGACCGTGCCGGCCAGGACCTGAACGGACTGTGAACACGGCGGCGTATATCGAATCCTTCGCATCCATGATCACGCCGATATGTCCGTCGAGTCCCGCCTTTGCGGCGTTTTCGGCGACGGCATCGACCGTCGGCACGGCTACACAGCGAAGGTCCGCAACGGTTTGGGCGAGCACGCCCGCGACGGTGATGCCTATTCGCAGCCCGGTGAAACTTCCCGGCCCGACCGAGACGTACACTTCGTCCACGTCCGCCGCCGCCAGTCCGTGCCGGTCAAGGAGTTCATCCAGTTGCGCGACAAGTTGGACGGCGTGCCGGCGGGCGGCCTCGAACCCGACACGCTCGATAAGTTCGTCGCCCGCGCCCAGCGCCACTCCGCCGCAGCGGCAGGAGGTCTCGATCGCAATGGAGATTGGTTTGTCCATAATCAATTTCCGATTTTCAATTTCCAACCTCCAATTGTCAATCGAAAGAATGTCCGGCGGCTGTTCCGTTCAATCGGAAATCGTTTATGAAGAACAAACAAATTGGTGCGAAATCACGAGCGATGGCTTAGAATGTCTCATGATGAACAAGGAAGAGCACAAAGAAAACGGGCAATCGGCCGGCAAGACCCGCCGACGCAAGGGTCGGCTCCGGCGGCTTGTAATGCTGTTGCTGGTACTGGCGGCGCTGATCTGGGCGGGGCCTTACATCGCCTCGACCGATATGGCCAGGGATATGATAGTCCCTGCCATTAATTCCCGCATCCACGGCACGGTCCGGATTGACGAGATTTCGCTAAACTGGCTGGGGCCTTGCGTGGTGAAAGGCCTGCGCGTAACGGACACGTCCGGCAGAGAGGTCCTGCACGTCGAGGGAATTATCTGGGAGCACGGAGCGTGGCGCGGGATTACGGACTATAAGAAAATCGGGCATGTCGAGGTCGTCAAGCCTAACCCGAAACTTATTGTCGGGCCAGACGGCAGGATTTCACTGGCCGAGGCGTTTAAACTTCGGAAGCCTTCCGAGAAAAAGCCCCTGCCTGAACTTTTCGGACAAATCACCGTCCGCGACGGAAACGTCAGCGTGGTGTTGGCGAACGGGCAAACCGGCGAATTGTCGGGGCTTGACGCCCGGTTCGATTTGAACACGCTCAAGGACGTCGCGGGCGAGTTTTCGTGGGATTCCGTCGAAATGTACGACATGGTGCTGGCCAAAGCGACATTCAAGCCGACCTTCCGCAACGAGCGGCTTGACCTGCCTGTCGTTACAATTCCGGTATCGACTACCCTCGTCCGGCGAAGGGGCGGACAGGGCGGTCGCCTGCGTGTTAGATGCGCTATTGATTTCTCAGGACCGGAACCGATGCTGAAAATACCGGGAACTCTCAAAGTAGCCGAAAACATACCCATCGACCGCGAACTCGGAAGCGACCTGCTCAGCCGAATGCTCGTGCTTTTCTACGAGCCGCAAAAACTTACCGGCCAGGTTTCGCTAACGGTCGAGGACCTGCTCCTGCCGCTGGGCGAGAGTATCAAGCGCACCGGCAGCGGACGCGGAATACTGGCCCTGAAAGATGTGAAAATCCAGTCCGACGGGCTTATGACCGGGCTGACCAACCTGGGCGGGCTGGCGCCGCCGAGCGACCTTGCCTCCATGAAAATCAGCGACCTTCTCTTCGAGATAAAGGACGGACGGTTTTATTACGACGATCTGATGGTGATATTCGCCGACACGCTCGACATGAAATTTTCCGGCTCGGTGGGCTTCGACGATACGCTGGACCTGATCGTCTCGCTGCCGACGTTGAGGACGCCGGAAAAAATCGAGCAGTCTCTCTCGTCACTAGGCGCCAAGATCGGCCTGGACAAACTCAGCCCGATGCTGAAAAAAATTCCTATCCCGGTGTTCGGCCCGTTGTCCTCACTGGCAAGATATCGCATAAAATTACGCATTACCGGCTCGAGGCAAAACCCCACCATCGACTGGCTCGGCTCTTTGGGAGCCACGGTAAGTCCCACGCCGGTCCCGATGCCGAAATCCAGCCCCACCACAAACCCCGCCGACCTGCTTTTCGACCTGCTGGACGAACTGCTCAAGCCAAAGCCGGCGAAGTAACATCGGGTGCCGTGGTCATAGTGGTGTGGTGTCTCCTACTCATTCTAGGTATCCACCTAAGTCGGGGGCAAGATGTCGAGCCTGCTCCGAGGTGATCGCAACAGCCTTTCCTTGGGATTTCGCGGCCTTTAGCACTGCGATAGTCTGTTGGGCCGGATACCGTGTAGAATTGGAGAGGATGAATTGATCACCGAGCAACTCATAAACGGCTGTTTCTCCATCCGCACTGCAAAACGCCAGCACATGATTGACTGACATGCCTAGGCCTGACTTTGAGTGTTGGTCCGGATGGCGCAGGTCTTGCATCAAAGCAGACTTCGCCTGTTCAATCATCGCTTTGTCCCTAATCTCAAATGCTTCAAACCGTCCTGTCTCCAAGTTCCGACTGGCCAGCACAACCACCTGCGTGTCCTTAATCAGTGGTCCCGGAGAACTGTCATTGCAGCCTTCACCACAACCTGCACATACCAATAAGGTCGCAACCAACATAATACCCGCGAACTGCCCTTCTATGAGCGCGAACACTCTCATAATCTACCCCTGACGGTTGCCCAGCCAGGTGACTTCAAGAACTCGTCGATGTTGGAATACCAGTCGATCTTGCCTCCGTCCTTGCCAAACCCCCAGTCATTTCGATGTAGCCGTGCGTTGTTGTTGTAGATACTGACGCCTTTTGGCGAAACGTTTATTCTAGCACCACGCCTGAGGAAGCTCCCTGCAAACGCCTTTCCGAATGAATACCCTCCACAGGCAAAGGAATATCCATTGGCACTCCGAGTGAACCAGCATCGACGCGGACCTTTCTGTTGCTGTGCTCTCAGAAACGTGGGGGTTGGCATGTTGGCGGAGTAATGGCCCGGATAGAAGTCGTCTCTTGTCCCGCCCTTCTTGGCCTTCTTCTTGTTCGTCTTGCTCCCAGCAGACATGCCGGGCCAATCCATGCTATGGCCAAGGATCTCAAAGTAGTGTATTGGAGTCGCGCCTTCCCCGGACTGGGTCTTCAGAATCTCATGGACTTGATCGCCTGTCGGTGCCGCTTGGGCTTGCGGCCGATCTTCCTGATAGTTCTTACCATACGCACCTTTAGTGTCCATATTGATGTATACCCAAGGTCCCCAAGTTATGGCAAGATTCGTGGCGTCATACTTGTCGCCAGGACGAATCGTGTTCGGATAGCCGTGGTCCTTCGTATCTTTTGTGGGCCACAGGCACGACCAGTTCGCGTCTCTGCCGCCATACTCCTTTTTTGCAGCAAGCCCGCGGAGAGTATCGCCGCTTTCCGCACACCAGACGTGTCCGTTGTTGCCGACGCGCTTCCATGTGCCTTGTGGGTCGACGTAGCGTGTGGGATTCGACGCTACGTATTGATACAAGTTCATCCCGTCGCGGTAGCGGGCTTGGGCTGAACTTGGTAGCGCCAAAAACGCGACGACTACGAGTACGGTAAAGATGACTATCCTTTTCATTGTGTTTCCCTTTTCCATTTGCGTTTTGGTCATTTTCAACTCCCGTTATCTGCGACGATGTTGTTGGTGTCTATTCTGTGGATAACCTGGTCTTGGTGGCTGGTACGGTTGCGGCAGGTGCGGCTGATGCGGTGGTTGCATCATGCGTTGCATATTGGCGCGGTTGATTGCGTTGATGCGATCGATCTCGGCAAACGGGTCCGGCCGCTGGGTGGGATATCCAACCGGACCGGCAACATGGGTCAGGAACGACCGGTATCGCCCCATCCGCCACAGAATCTGTTGGGCGGGATGTCCCTCCTCGCCCAAGGCGAACAAGGCTTCGCCGGTGGCGATCAGGTTGGTTGTCAGTTGAATGTACGCTTTCCGGCTGCTTGGGAACAATGTGTGGGCCAAGGCGAAATCGCGGGCGGCGGCTTGGCGTTTCTCCGTGTCGGCCAGGTATCGCCCTCGCGACATGATGAACACGCCGAGCATCTCGCGGGCGGTCAGCTTGCGGAGGTCGCTGCCGACGGCGATGGCCTTACTGGATACGCCTTCCTTTTCGATGTAGTCGGCGTCGCTGCCTTCGGCGAATCCGCCCCGCCCGGTGTCGGTCGTTTCGATGTTGTAGACGCGTTGGCCGTCATCGTAACGGCAGACGTAATGCCAGTTGGCGCAAGCCAAACCGACCGGCCAGCCGAGGCGGCGCCCCATGGCGACGTGCAGCACCGGCATCGTCGCACACGTGCCGCGTTTCGTATCAATCAGGCCATACAGGAGCAATTGGCCGGGGTCGGTATAGCGAACACCGGTTCGCTTGCCAGCCTTGCGGTCCTTTATCTGGGCCCGCTTTTGCTCCTCGACGTATGCGATACCAACTTTCTGGTCAAGGAACTGGGCAAGCATACCCAAACGGAAGAAGTTGATGTCATTCTTATATTTGTCGGGAGCCTGATGAAAAGCGTGCTCAACTGTCGGTAGCCAGCGCCGGAACTTACCGGTCCAATCATCAACGGTGCAGCGGTAGTGGTCGTAATCGAGTTTTTCCAAACCGGGGATTTCGCGTGCGACGGCGAGGTTTAGTTCAATCAGGTCGGTCTTTTCCAACTGCTCGTCTGTGAGGGCGAGGAGTTGATCGACATTCCGTTTGCCCGTGCCGTTTGACGATTCCTTGATCGTGCCGGTAGATGATTTGGACTTGCGAGAACCGATCAATTCTCCCTGGCCGAGCAAAAGGAACGCCCCAACCGTCAGGGCCACGCCGAGAAGGAAGGTCAGAGCCCGATTAGGAAACAAACGCTTCGTAGGAAGGAACTTCCTCGCCACTTTTCCCGATTCGCTGCGTGATGTGCTCCTCTTTCGTGTCATTTTCTCGCCGCTATACTGAGGTGTAACAGCAAGGTAGTACAGTTACGTGACGACGTCAAGAAAAACATGAGATTTTTACCCGTTCGAATTTTTACCTGCGATTTATCTTGAGGAATGTCGATGTGGCGGCTAAACTTATGGGTTCGCCGGTGGATGTCTTTATGCCTGGGGCGTTTTTTCGGCGGGAATCGGGTGGTCCGATTGGGCCGGTGCGTTCGTTTTACGACAAGTCCGGCCGATATTCGATAACTACAGGCTGACTAAGAAAAACAAATGGTAGATCGAAATCTTATTAAGTCCCTTGGCATTACCGACGAGCAGATTCAGGAACAGATTGGCGATGCGTTGGGCAGCGGCGAGGATGTTTCGCAAAACCTGACTGACGCGATGCAGGAAGCCTCGTCGCGTTTCAAAGTCGGCAGCATTCTGACCGGACAGATCGTCAGCGTTATCGGCAACGACGTGTTCGTCGAGGTCGGGCTTAAGAGCGAAGGCGTGGTAGATCTCGGCGAGTTCGCCGACCGCAGCGAGGCCGAGACCGGTACGGAAATACAGGTCTTGCTGGAGGCGGTTGAATCCGACAGCGGGCTGGTGGTCCTTTCCAAGCGTAAGGCCGACCGCATCCAGGCGTGGGAGCAGATCATCACCACGAAGGCTGAAGACGACATCGTCGAAGGCGTCGTTACGCGGAAGATCAAGGGCGGACTGCTTGTGGATATCGGCGTTCCGGTGTTCCTTCCGGCGAGCCAGGTCGATATTCGCAGGCCTTACGACATCGGCGAGTATGTCGGCAGGAAGATCGAGGCCAAGATACTCAAGATAGACCAGGCCGCCCGTAACATCGTCGTCTCCCGCCGCAAACTCATCGAGGAGCGCCGCAACGAAGCCAAGGAAAAACTCTTCACCGAGATTGAGGTCGGGCAGATTCGCAAGGGCGTGGTCAAGAATATCGCCGAGTTCGGCGCGTTCGTCGATCTGGGCGGGATAGACGGGCTGGTGCACATCACCGACATGTCCTGGGGTCGGATCGACCATCCCTCCGAGGTGGTCAAGGTCGATGAGGAAATTGAAGTAATGGTGCTGTCCATTGACCGCGAGAAGGAAAAGATCGCCCTGGGCCTCAAGCAGAAGACGCCCTCGCCGTGGGAAGGGATCGAAGAGCGGTATCCGCCCGGCTCGCGGGTCCACGGAAAAGTAGTTAACATGGTTCCGTACGGAGTGTTCGTGAAACTCCAGGAAGGCATCGAGGGGCTGGTGCACATATCGGAAATGTCCTGGACAAAGCGGATAAACCACCCCTCCGAAATGGTCAACGTCGGCGACGAGATCGACGTGGTTATACTCGAAATCAACAAGGACAAGCAGGAAATCTCCCTGGGCATCAAGCAGACCGAGACCAATCCGTGGATGCTGGTAAAGGAAAAGTATCCTTCCGGCACGGTCGTTACCGGGCAGGTGCGGAACCTGACCAATTACGGCGCATTCATCCAGATTGAGGAAGGCATCGACGGGCTGCTGCATGTCTCGGACTTCTCATGGACCCGCAAAATCACGCATCCTGCCGAGATGCTCAAAAAGGGCGAGGAAATCCAGTGTGTCGTCCTGTCGGTTGATGAAGATAAAAGCCGGGTGGCGCTGGGACTGAAACAACTCACCGAAGACCCCTGGCTGCGACAGATACCCGAACATTACATAGCCGGTCAGATTGTACGCGGTAAGGTTATCAAGGTAACAAACTTCGGCGTCTTTATTGAACTGGAAGACGGCCTGGAAGGTCTGCTGCACATATCCGAACTGGCGGACCATAAAATTGAGAACCCTGAAGATATTGTCAAGATCGACGATGAATTAGAGGTCAAGATTCTGCGTGTGGACAGCGAAGACCGGAAGATCGGGCTGTCGCTCAAACGAGCACAATGGGCCGCCGAGGACGGCGTGCCCGGCGAGGCGCCGCCCGAACCGCCCGCCAAAAGGCGAGGCGGACTCGGCGCAGAAACAGGCATGCTCGGCTCTATCGAAGGCAAGCCGCTCATCGCTACAACCAGAACCGACGAGCAGCCCTCTGAACCGGAACCGGACCAGGCCGCCTCCGAAACCGGAGAAGATCAAACGCCAGTCGAAAAGACAGAAGAACCGGAAGCGGAACCGGAGCCGGTATCAGAACCCGAAGATAAACCGCAAGAAGCGCCCGAATCGCAATCCGAGGACGATAACAAAGCCGACGGATAGCTATCCGTCGGCTTTGCTG
>DAOWOP010000147.1 GCA_030642005.1 Planctomycetales bacterium | reverse complement strand
GCTGTAATCGGTCGCGCGGATGCCAATTGCCGAATCGGTCGTGGACATAATTGGTGATTGGTAATTCGTAATTAGTAATTGGTAATTAGTCAAAAAAAGACCTGATACCCACATTACGAATTACGAATCACCAATTCATTCGACGTTCTGGACCTGCTCCTTGATGCGGTCGATGGCGGTTTTGATTTCCACAACGGCCCAGGCGATTTGACCGTCGTTGGCCTTGGATGCGATGGTGTTGGCCTCGCGGAGCATTTCCTGTGCGAGGAAATCGAGTTTTCGACCGGCATGGTCGGCCTGGCCGACCACAGATCGGAACTGCTCGATGTGCCCGCCCAGGCGAGACAGTTCCTCGGCGATGTCGCATCGCTCGGCGAAGATCGCAATCTCTCTGGCGAGGTCCTGTTCGTCGAGTTTCAGTTCGGCTGCCGCGGTCAGTTCGGCAACTCGCCGACTGAGCCGTTCGTGGTACTCATGGATGACCGTCCCGGCGCGTCCGGCCACATCGGTCAGACGTTGCTCGATGGTGTCGCACTGGGTACGAAAGTCATCGGCGATGACCTTGCCTTCGACTGTTCGCATCTCAATGAGGGCGGCGATGGCTTCATCCGCCAGTTCGAGTATTTCGGACTTGATCTGGTCGGACAGACTGTCGGCGTCCGGCGGTGAGCAGACGCCCGGCAGCAGCAGCAGGGATGCCAGATCGACGGTGATACTCACGTCGGCCTGGTCGGGCCTGATGATGTCCAGTTGCTCGATGTATCGCTCCAGGACGGACATGTTGATTTGCGGCGCCGCCTCGGCTGACGTCGCCGTCATTCTCATGGCGAACTGGACGCTGCCTCGGCTGAGATATCTCCGCAGGCGGCGGTCAATCTCGACTTCCAGCCCGCCCCACAGGTCCGGCAGGCGGACGACGGCCTTGAAGTACCGGCTGTTGACCGAGCGGATTTCGACGGAGTACCGTGCGCCGGCAATTTCCCTGCTTCGTGCTCCGAAGCCTGTCATTGATCGAATCATTTCCATTTCTCCTGTCAGTTTGGCGTTTCGGCCGGTACCGATGTCGGAGCGGTGGTTGTCGTGGCCGAAGGATGCGGGTACACGCCGATTTGCATATCGCTGTCGTCCCAGCCGGGCAGGTATGCCCGCGCCTTGAGCGTCGTTCCCGGCGTGATGCGGACGGGCGCCTCGTACTTCCGCGACCTGCGTGTCGGCTCGCTGCCATCGTCTGTATAGAATATGCCCGCCTTTCGCGGGTTGACGGCCATTGTTATCAGTTTGGCCTTGGCGATGGGCTTTGGCGGGGGATAGAAGGTCGGCGCGGCGATCTTTGCCTGTTCTTTGCTTCGGAATGATTTCGTCGCGCCTATTGCCAGCAACAGAAAGACGCCGACCAGCACGATTGTTACCCATGTAAAGACATCGCCGGTTCGCGTGCCGAAGGCGGATTGCCCCCCGCCGCCAAGGATGCCGCCCAAACCGCCGCCCCGGCCCTTCTGAAGCAAGACGATGATTATCAGAAGAACGCAAACGACCAGAAAAGCAATTGCTACAAACGTGTCCATGTTTATCTTTCCTCATTCTATTGCGGATTTTTAGCCGCGAACTGCGCAAACTTTTTCTGTTTTATTTTCTGATACTATCTTTTGTTCGCGTTGTTCGCGTTGTTCGCGGCTGATATTATTTTCGCGAAGTCATCAGCCTTCAGGCTGGCGCCGCCTATGAGCGCTCCGTCTATGTCCGGCTGGGTGAGCAGTTCGCCGGCGTTATCCGGCTTGACCGACCCGCCGTATTGTATCCGTACGTTCCTGGCTGTGGCGTCGTCGTAAATCTCGCCCAGCAGCCGGCGGATCATGGCATGCACTTCCTGTGCCTGGTCGGGCGTGGCGGTTACGCCTGTGCCGATCGCCCAGACCGGCTCATAGGCTATGGTAACATCGGTCAGGTCGGCCGACGATACTCCCTCCAGCCCCAGGTGAATCTGGCGGGAGACCACCTCAATCGTCTCATCCGCCTGCCGCTCAGTCAACAACTCGCCGACGCATAGTATGGGCTTCAGGCCGTCGCCGACGCACTTGAGGACCTTGCGGTTTATCATCTCGTCGGTCTCGCCAATGACGTGCCGGCGTTCGCTGTGCCCGCAGATGACGTACGCGCACCCGACGTCTTTCAGCATGGCGGCGGATATCTCGCCGGTATAAGCGCCGTTGTTCTCGTAAAAAATATCCTGTGCGCCGAGGGCGATTTTGGAGCCGGCCAGGGCCTTGCCGACAGAAGCGAGATACGGGAACGGCGGGCAGACGGCCAGGTCCACGCCCTCGACCGAGCCGACCTTCTCGACCATCGCCCCGGCAAGGGCGGGCGCTTCTTCCAGCGACGTATTCATCTTCCAGTTACCGGCTATGAACGGTTTTCTTGTCATTTGAAACTCCAAAACGTAAATGAACCACAAAGGACACAGAGAGCACAAAGAAAAAGTTTTCAGTTTTTTATTCCTGGTGTTCTTCGTGTCCTTTGTGGCTGGTTTTTTCCTTTTTGTTATTTGCGCTTATTATTGTTCGGCCCAATGCGGCGGCGACCTTGTCGATCTGCCCGACAAGTTCTTCGAACATATCGGGCAGCAGTGCCTGCGGCCCGTCGCAGAGCGCCTCTTCGGGGCGGTCGTGAACTTCGACGATAACACCATCTGCGCCCGCGGCGATGCCCGCCAGGGCCAGGGCGCTGACGTATTGGCGATTACCGGCGGCGTGCGAGGGGTCCACGATAATCGGCAGGTGGCTGTAATTTTTGATTACAGGCACAGCCGAGACGTCGAGGGTGAATCGCACCTCGGTTCCGAATGTCTTGATCCCGCGTTCGCATAGTACGACATTTCGATTACCGCGGGAGAGGATGTATTCGGCGCTCATAAGGTATTCGCGTATGGTTGCGGCGAAGCCGCGCTTCAGCAGCACGGGTTTGCCGGAATCACCGATTTCCTGCAACAGTTGGAAGTTCTGCATATTTCGCGCGCCGATCTGGAACATGTCAACGTAGCGTCCGGCCAGTTCAACCTGTGCGGCATTGAGGACCTCCGAGACGGTCGGCAGGCCCAGCCGGTCGCCGGTTTCGCGCAGCATTTTCAGCCCGTCCTCGCCGAGGCCCTGAAACTCATATGGGCTGGTGCGGGGCTTGAACGCTCCGCCCCGCAGCAGCATCGCTCCTCGCTCGGCTACGGTCGATGCGATGCGATTAAGCATCTCGGCGTTTTCGATCGCGCATGGTCCGGCTATTACGACTACGCCGCGCCCGCCGATGGATACGCCGCCGACCTCGACAATCGTATCGGCGGTATGGAATTCGCGCGAGGCGAGTTTGAACGGTTTGGTAATCGGGACGACGCGCTCCACACCATCCAGCGACTCGAGGATCGCCTGATGGGCCGGCTGCTTGTCGCCGATTGCCCCGACAACTGTGCGGAACTGACCGCGAGAAACGTGCGGAGTCAGCCCCAACTGTTCGACCCGCTCGATCACGTGGTCGATCCGGGCCTCCGAAGCACCTTGTTGCATTATTACAATCATTTCAATTTCCGATTTCCAATTTCCGATTTCCAATTTTCAATTTAGAAGAAGAAAAGAGGTGGAGTGTCGCAGCCGCGATGCTTGCGGCTACTTGTCCTTCTTTTTTTCTGTTCAATTGGAAATTGAAAATTGGAATTTGGAAATCCTTAAACAGGTTCGGTCGCCTTTGGGAAACTTCCCAGCACGTGCAGTTCCAGGCAGTGCCCGCGGGCTTCCTCGACGGCCTCTTGCACGTTAGCATCGGCAATGTGTCCTTCGCAGTCGATGAAGAAGTAATATTCCCAGTTCCGTCGCTTGCTGGGGCGCGTGTCGATGTTTGTCATATTCACGCCGTATTTGCCGAGTACGTTCAGGACGTCCACCAGCGCCCCGGCTTTGTGTGCGGTGGTGAACATCAGTGCGGTCTTGTCGTTTCCGGTTGGTTTAGGCCGGCTTGTGCCGATAACGAAGAACCGCGTCGTGTTGGCGACGTGGTCTTCGATGTTGGCGAATATGATCTTCAGGCCATACAACTCCGCCGCCAGGGCCGACCCTATCGCCGCCAGGCATCGCTGCTGGGACGCCATCTCGGCGGCCTTGGCCGATGAAGCCACAGGGACCAGGTCCACCTTGTGGAGCGACCGGCTCAGCCAGTTTCGGCACTGGGCGAAAATCTCCGGTTTGGAGGCTATCATGGTGATTTCATCGGGCGAGCAGTTGGCCAGCAGGTTGTGATGCACCTCCACCAGGACCTCGGCGACGATGTGGACGTCGTTGTCGGCGAAGGCGTCCATCGTGTCGATAACTCCGCCGCCGATGCTGTTTTCAATCGGCACCAGTCCGAGGTCGATGTGCCCTTTGCCTGTTTCTTCAAAGACCGCGCGAATGTCCGCCAGCGGGATGTATTCAATCGACGCGCCGAATTTCCGCATCGCCGCCATGTGCGAAAAACTGCCTTCAGGTCCAAGGTATCCCACCCGCAGCGGCTGCTCCAGCGCGAACGACCCGCTCATCATCTCGCGATAGATCGCCTGAAGCGTTCGCTGAGGCAGGGGACCTTTGTTCATCTCACCCACCTTGTCGAGAACGGCTTTTTCCCTGTCGGGCGCGTAAATCTGCGTACCATCGACCTGTTTGACCCGGCCGACCTCCACGACAACCTCCGCACGGGCGTTCAGCAACTCGACGATCCGGCGGTCAAGTTCATCGATCCGGACGCGCAGGGCCTCAAGGTCAGGACTGCCGCCATTGTTGTCGTTCGTTTTAACCATTTGTGTAATTCGTGATAATTCCCGCCTTCGCCAAGGCCACAGCGTGGCAGGCGGGTAATTCGTGGACTATTTTTACCCGCTGGGGGTGTAATGGTCAAGTATGTTTGCTTGACCGATGGTGTAAAGAATTGTGTGTAAGTTCCGGCAGGTCGAGCAACATCGCAGCCTGAAAGGCTGGAAATATTTCAGCCCAGGGCAACGCCCTGGGTATCAGGCGGCGATAAGAACATCAAGCCCTGAAAGGGCGGAATATCTATTGCGCCCTTTCAGGGCTTGGTTCTAAAAGAAGCCACCTCCCAGGGCGTTGCCCTGGGCTATATTCTTTGAGCCTTTCAGGCTCGACCAAGGAACTTACACACAATCCTTTACACCACCTGCTTGACCGGCCTGCTCGACGCGGCGTAGAATCCCGCCGGAGTTGGTGCATGTTCCTGCGAATTCGATAATAAAAACAGAAAGGGTCGTCGGTATGGCTAAAACAATCAAGGTAGGCGTCATCGGCGCAGGATTTATCGGTTCATACCATCTGGAGGGATACCGGAAGTGCTCCGGGGCTGAAGTGGTCGCCGTCTGCGACGTTGTCGCGGAGCGCACCAAAGCGGCGGCTGAGAAATTCAATGTCCCAAACTGCTTCGTTTCGATCGATAAATTGCTCGCAATGAAGGACATTAACGCCGTCAGCATCTGCACGCCGAACATCGACCACAAGCGGGCGACGCTTAAAGCCCTGGCCGCCGGAAAGCACGTCCTGTGCGAAAAGCCAATTGCCATGAACGCCCGGCAGGCACAGACGATGATCAATGCAGCCGGGAAAGCGCGCAAAAAACTGATGGTCGCCTTGAATAACCGCTTCCGGGCCGATACCCGGTTCCTCAAGAAGATCATCGAGGCGGGGCGGATCGGCAAACCATATTACGCCCGCAGCCTGAGCATCCGCCGGCGCGGTGTGCCGAGTTGGGGTGTCTTCGGACAGAAAAAACTCCAGGGCGGCGGGCCTCTGATCGACATCGGCGTTCACATGATCGACCTGACCTGGTACCTGATGGGCTGTCCGAAGCCCGTGTCCGTGTCCGGTAAGACCTACGAGACCATCGGCGCGACGGCCGGCCACGTCGGCATGTTCGGCGCGTGGGACCATAAAACCTACGACGTTGAAGATTTCGCCGTCGCCCTGGTGCGGTTTGCCAATGGTGCGACCATGATGATCGAGTCGGCCTTCTGCGTGAACCTCGACAGGGACGTCTTCGGCTGTCGAGTCGTCGGCGACAGGGGCGGTGTTGGCATCGACCCGCTGAGCGTTCAGATGGAAGTCGGCGGGCACCTCATGGACTGCACGCCGAACCACATCCCGGACAATAATATGTACGACGAAGAGATAGCCGCCTTCGTCGAAGCCGTCGCCGGTAACAAACCCGTCCCCGTCCCCGCCACAGAGGCCATCTGGACCACGAAGATCATCGACGCGATCTACGCCTCATCGAAAGCCGATAAGGAAATCCGATTGAAGTAGGTACGCAGGCGACCACGCCACCGGGCATCGGCTCATTCACTCGAGGACTGGCCACTTAAGTGGCCAGTCCCTGTTACCATGTTGACCGCTTTGCGTTGACGTTTGCGCGCGCAAACGTCAACGGAAAAATCGCACGTTCAGATTTTTCTGAAAAAAATTAAGTCCCGGCTGGGCCGGGGGTTACAGATTTCGCGCCCGTTTTTCGTTCACGTTTGCGCGCGCAAACGTGAACACGAATGTTAATATAGAGGACGAACAGGGACCAGGGACTTGGGATTTGGGACTAGGGAAAAACGGAAAAACAGAGACCCGCCTTCGCCAGGACTTCCGTCTTC
>DAOWOP010000180.1 GCA_030642005.1 Planctomycetales bacterium | reverse complement strand
GCGGCTGCGGGATTGGCCATGAGGCTGTAGATCATCAATCCCCCGATTGTCTGGAAGTTCACCGTCAGCACCGCGGCGGTCAGGACCAGGAATATCGTCCAGATGAGCGTTACGTGCACGCCGGCAGCCGATGCGTGAAGCCGGCTGAACATTATCGCTCGCATCTCCTTGTAGAACAGTACGACGAAGGCGACCTGAGCAGCCGCTACTGCCGACATCATCGCCACGTGGTTCCACCGGCAGAAGATCAGGCTGCCCCAGAGAAGGTTGCGGACGTCGTTGTCGCTCCTGCCGAACTTGTCGAACAGCCCGATGCCCAGGAACGCCAGGCCCATCGACAGTGTGAACAGCAGGCCCATCAGGACGTTGATGTTGATGTGCGTGGTTTCCGGATCGAGCAGTCCCAGCAGCATTGCTGTTACAATCGCCCCGGCCAGGGCTGGTATAAGCAGCATCGGTCCGGACAAGCCGAAAAGCGAGCCGAAGACCGCACCGGCCAGGGCTGCGTGAGAGACGCAGACGCCCAGAAACGGTATCCGCATCCCGATAATATAGACGCCGAGCATCCCCGTCGATGCCCCAGCCACCGCTCCGCCGACCATCACGGGCGCCCAGTTAGTCAACCAGAGGATAAGTTCGCTCATCTAAATTACCTGAAAAAAAGTTTGAACAGTATTACGGTACAAATGCTAAATGAAAAATGATAAATGATAAATGACAGAATGAAAGTACGTCCGGAGCATTTGGTATTTAACATTTGGCATTCGTCATTTTCCGGTCGGGATTACCGCATGCCGGTCGGCGTTATGCACCACCGCCAGCCCGCCGCCGTAAAGTGATGCGATACGCTCGTCGGTCAGCACCTTGGCCGGCGACCCGTCGGCGGTGATTCGCCCCGCCTCCAGCAACACCACCCGCCGGCAGCAGGGGGGTATGACCTCCAACTCGTGGCAGACAAGGACAACGGTCAGATTAATCCGCCGGTAAAGTTCTTCCAGTACAGCGACGATCTGCTCGCGCCAGAACAGGTCGAGATTTGCCGTCGGCTCATCGAGCATGAGCAATTCCGGCTGCTGGACCATCGCCCTTGCGATGAGGGCTTTTCGCTGTTCCCCGCCGGATAAGTCGCTGTAGGCGCTGTCGGCCAGTCGCCCCAGCCCTAGCCGGTCGATCCATTCATCGACGATTTGCCAGTCATCCCGGCCGAGGGGGCGAAACAGTCCGACGATGCCGCATCGTCCGATGGCGACGACCTCGCGGAGCGTCAGCGGCATCTCGCTGTGAGCGGCGAGAATTTGCGGGACGTACCCGACCCGACGGCGAAGCCGGTTCAAACCCGCCCGGCGGACGCTTCGCCCCAGCAGCCGCACCTCGCCCATCGAGCCGCGCTGAAAACCCAGGCAGCATTTCAACAGCGTGCTTTTGCCCGCGCCGTTCGGGCCGAGGATTGTAACGACTTCGCCGTCGGCGATGGCGAGATGTTCGACAGACAGGATCGCCCGCCCGCCGGCGAATACGCTCAGCCCGTCGATCTGTATCACCGGTTCGGTCATTATCGATTTCCCGCGACGAGTTTGGTAACGTTGTCGCGGATGAGTTTATCGAAGCCTTCGCCGGTTGGAAAATTCCCGAAGACAATCACCTTCGCCCCCAGTCGATCCGCCAGCGAGTCGGCGAGTCCCCGGCCTGCGGGCAGATTGGCGATGATTATTTTCACCCCGGCGGACCTTGCCGAACGGACAGCGGTGTCAATTTCGCTGATACCGGCGGTGTCGGAGCCTCTGAACGTATCGACCACGTTCAGGCCCAGGAACCGGCAGAAGGCCGCCTGGTGCCTGCCGGCAAGCACGGGTGCGTCTTTGAGTTTCGCCGCTTCCATTTGCCCTTTCGCCCATTCACTGAGCGACGCCATTCGCTCGACGACTTTTTCCAGTCGGTCGTCGGCGTCGGTCCGATCAAGCAGACCGGCGGCTACGAAGGCGTCGGCCGTCTGCCGGCAGGCGCAGAGGTAACTTTCCGGCTCGCACAGCCCGCCGGGAATTTTAATCGAGGCGATTTGCAGACCGGCGGCCTTGAGGTCCGAAAGTTTCGCCTCAAGCGATGCCTGAAAGTCCTGTCGCAGCAGCATCCGGCAGGTGCGGAGTTGGTCGATTTGCGAAGGGCGAATGTCGAAATGCCCGGGACACATTCCAGGCCCGGCCAGCCGGAGGACGGGTTCGCCGTCTTCGAGAAACTCCCGCGTGGCGCATTCCAGATACGACGTGCTCGCCGCAACTTTCGGCGGCGGCGAGGTCTCTTTCCTGCCGCAACCGGCAACTGCAACCAACGCCGATAAATATAACAGAATAACTATGTAACGTTTCATAGACATCCTTCCACTACTCTGTCCCACCGAAATTGCTGGGTGGGTGCCATGCCTTCACGCGAAGCGGGTAGGCATGTTCACGCCCTTCGCTGCGAGGCTCCAAATCGCGATTAATAGCGATTTGGAGACCTCTGTGCTTCGAGCGAGAACATGGCACCCAACAAAATACGTGGGACAAAATACTACTCGCGTTACGGACTGGTAACGATTTCTTCCGTACTGCTCATGATGTGGCAGATGACGCCCTCGTCGCCCAGTCCCTTGTACCACGTCCGCCGGGATATCGGAGCCCGCGGACTTTGAACCTTTTCCGAATCAGCATTCGGTCCGGTGCTCCATAAGACCCATCTGACCGGCGAGGCGTCCGGGATATTGTATAACTTACCGTCGTCGGTAACCCAAAGATCTCCCTCGCCATCAGGACAAGGGAACTTGTCGGGCACCCATAAGTAATTGCTGTTCTTGACCAGCGTATTGTTGTTAACCATATCGCCAGGGGCATTGTATTTATAGGTATGGCCGGGGTTGAACGGGTCCTCGACGCCGACCATTTGACACAGGTCATGCCCGCTCGGCAGATAGCCGCTATCCGATAACTCGACGGGAAGTTGCCACTCGTGGCCGTGCATGTCCGAGTTGCACGAGACGCGGACAGGGGGCAAACCCTGCTCGCCGTCGCCGGCGTACATTTCCAGCGTCAGGCCGATGCCGCGCAACTCGGCGTGAACCTTGACAACTTTTGCCCGCTCCCTGGCCGCCGAAAGGCTCGGCAGCAGGATCGATACCAGAAGAGCGAATATCGCGACAACGACAAGTAACTCTATCAGTGTAAAAGCGCGGGGCAAGTTTGGCCTCAAGCCTGTCAGGGCGGAACATGTCAGCCCACCGCCGGAGCGGCAGGCTGACACGTGAATGTGCGTTTTGGAGTCGAACACATGCTTCCCTTTATACTTCTTCACTTCGTGCGGCGCCGTCTCAGCGTTGCCAGACCTCCCAGCACCAGCAGTGTAACGGTCGCCGGTTCGGGCACCATCACCTCGGTAACATACAGTTCATATCCGAAGGTCCCGTCGCTGCCGGAGCCGGATTCCTGATTGAATACGCCGATGGCGTCGAACTCGCTCGTCGGAATATCACCCAGATCGACCTTCGTGCCTCGCGGCATCCGCAGTTTGAATATCCGCTCCTCGCCGTCGGTAACGGTGCAGATGCGGTTGCCCCAGGCCTCCTCGCCCCAGCCGGAACTATCGACGATCTCCAAGCCGTTGATGCGGACGTAGCGACCCTGGAAGTATTCCCCGCCGGAAAGACGGGTCTGGTCGAAGATGTCCTCGTGCGTGTCCGGGTCCTTGTCGTCGAGGTCCGTTACCATCGCCAGCGTAATCAGGTCCGGCGCGGGCATGCCGTAACCGGCCTCAAGCAGCGTAATAGTAAAATCGAAGGCGGGATTATTGTCATGATTTTCGTTAACGTTCGTTTTGCCGCCGTAGAAGCCTGCAAAGTTGGCGGTTACCTGCACCAGGTCGCCCTTGCGGAAATGATGCCCGGTGGCCGGATCGCCGGTACTGTAGTTCAGGCGATTCAATTCGGCGATCCACTCGGCGTCGCTGTAACTGAACGCCGAATTTTTCCGCCAGGTGTTGCCGTAGTTTTGTCCCATCCAGCAGGCTGTGCCCCCGTGGTCCCGCACGTCAGCCGACTGGATGAAAATCTGCCACTGTGCGCCTATCTTCCAAACGTTCTCTGGAGTATAGGGCAGGTAGTTCGGTGTCGAGTCGAGCATGTCTTCGTGGTTGTTGAGGATAACGCCGGTAACTGTAACCGGATAAGTCCCGCTCCAGGTCGCCACGCCGTCTTCATCGACAGCCTGAAGGTTCCAGTGAGTCTCGGACACGGCGGGCGATGCGACGAGCAGCAGTGCAACTACACCGACAACAATCTTTGTGGCTTTTGCGAGCATGAGCATTCTCCTTTTCTGGTTTTCCTCTGTTTTTGAGCATGAGCCGTTACCGCCGTTCGTGTTTGAGCCTTGACACGATCAAGCCCCGGCGGTATTAACAAAGCGATTTTTGTTAATACAGGAGAAGTTGTGCTATGTCAAGATTGAATATTAAAAAATCTGAAAAGATTATTACGGACGATCCGCGGGTCGCCTTTTTCAACCGTCACGCCGGCTCGTGGGACGACGACGGGCCGGCGATAGATTCCAACCTTCGCCGCCTGGAAGAGTTACGAGGCATGATGGGTCTGCGCAGCGGGATGGACCTCCTTGAGGTCGGCTGCGGAACGGGTCAGATAACGCCCTGGCTTTGTTCAACCGTTGCGCCGGGTCGTGTAGCGGCGGTGGATTTTTCCGAGGTCATGCTGGCGGCGGCGCGGCCCAAGGGGATTGACGCCGATTTCCGCCTGCTGGACATTTGCGACGAAAGGCCGATCGGCGAATTTGACGTAGCCTTGTGTTTCCACAGTTTCCCGCACTTTCGCGACCAGGCGGGCGCATTGACGAATATAGTAGCGGCCCTGAAGCCCGGCGGGATGTTAATCGTGATGCACCTCGCCGGAAGCAAGGCGATTAACGCCTTTCACAGCGGCGTCGGCGGGGCGGTAGGGGGCGACCTGCTCCCGGAAAAGCACCATTGGCCAGACCTGCTGGCTGGGGCCGGGCTGAAACTCGATAAACTGATCGATCGCGACGACCTGTTCGTCCTCCGCGCCGCCAGCAGTTCTTGAACTCCGACATCCGGGGTGAAAAGGAATTAAGTGCTTCGTCCCAACACCGTTATACGGGTTTCCGAATTGTCGGCCTGATTCAATTCAGGGTAACACCTTTGGTGGCACAGGTTTGTAACCTGTGCACGCTCACCAGTCCAGAGACGAACAGGTTGCAAACCTGTTCCACCAATAATACTGGGCGCACAAAGTAAATGCGCTGGCGGGCGATAAACGAGCCGCGACCGTGAGGGAGCGGTCAGACCGATGCGGAAGTTTTAATGACCGCTCCTTTACAGTCGCGGCTCG
>DAOWOP010000205.1 GCA_030642005.1 Planctomycetales bacterium | reverse complement strand
TCCTGCGTCATTCGGAAGTGGAGCGGGTTTCGGTCGTGTTCGCCCGGTACGATTTGCCCCGGCTGCATGTCGTCCGGGTTATACATGCTCGCCCACGGCTCGGGGACAATGTAGGGCGGATGCGGGTCGTGAAAACTGGACCAGAGGAAAAAAGGCCGGCTTTCTTTGGCGGCCCGTTCGATCTGCGCAATGGTTCGCTCACCCGTCCAGCGCGTGTAGTGAAATTCTTCCGGCAGCGCCCAGTGGCGGTTGGCGCGGAAGCGCTGCATCTCTTCCGCGTCCGGCGGCCAGGACTCGAAGTAATCAGCCCAATCGGTCAGGCCGTTTTCCTCCATCCATATCGCATAGTGTTGCCCGACGAGGTGTTCACAGCCGTGCATCCGGGCCGTCTCCACGTGCTCGAATCCGTACCAAGGCCCGTGGAAGTTCCGCCAGAAATCCAGGTCGCGGAGGATCGGGTGGCATTCGATGGATTCCATTCCCGGCTGCGACGCCAGCGGCTGAAAATGCGCCTTGCCGACCAACGAGGTGAAATATCCTGCCTGCCTGAACGTGTCGGTGATTCTCGGGACGTCCTCGAACAGTTTCGTTCCGAGCGACCACGCGCCGTGCTGCGAGGGATACATGCCGGTGATTATGCTGGCCCGAGAAGGCGTACAAGTGGGGTTTGGGCAGTACGCCCGGTCGAACCGGACGCCCTCATTGCAAAGCCGATCCAGCGCCGGCGTCCTGATACGGTCGTTCACGGCCCCCAGCGTGCTGTAATGCTGCTGGTCGGACGTAATCAGCAGTATGTTGGGAGAATCGGCCGGCATCTTTTCTCGTTTCCTTCCTTTCCCTGCCAAAGCCGGACACCGAGTTGTTCGCCCAAGGTATTGACGACCCGCCCGACCATCTCATCGACCTGCTCGCGCCGGATCATTCGCCTGTTTTTCCCACCTGCCCTGAGGCAAGTTTCTCGATGCCCTTGACCATATCGTCCCAGCGTCCGAAATGAATACTGATGTGGTTCAGCAGCGGCTGGGAGTCCAGTTCCTTCGGTCCGCCGGCGGCGGCCAGTAAGGCCTCGCTGTGTGCGTGGGGGACGGCCATATCGAATTTTCCGTGTACCAGCAGGACGGGACACCTGACCATTGCAATCGCCTTCAGGGCAGAGGCATCGGCGGGGTCGAACTCGCCGATTTCTCCAGCCCGGATGATCACCTTTTGGAAATCCTCGTCGCTGAGGAGCAGCGGAAGGAATTTCCGACCAATGGTCTGTATGTCGAGGTAGGGCGCCATTGCCATAACGCCCTGGACGCGCGGGTCGATCGCGGCATACTGTATCGCCACAGCCCCGCCCAGGCCGAAGCCGAAGACGTACAGCGGTTCGGAGATGACCTTTTCCTTATACAATTCGTCGATAGTGCGTTTCTGGTCCTGTTTTTCCAGTGCGCCGAAGGTTGTTATCTTTCTGGAACTCCGCCCGTGGGCGCGGAGGTCCGTCAGCACACAATCGAAACCTTTTTTGACAAGTTTTCTCGCTATGCGCATATAAGTAACCTTGCTGTCGCCCACGTCGTGCAGGAAAAGGACAGTTCCCTGTCCTTTGGTCTTCGTCGATGCTTTATAAACCCACAGGTCAATCTTTGTTCCGTCGGGCATGGTGTACAGCCTGGCGGCGGAGATTGTCCCGCCTTTGACCATTTTTTCCGATTCCGGCAATACCCAGTATTGCCGCTTTCCGTGCCCCGTATCCTGCTGGATGAGCATATTTGCATGCTGGTCGATAGAACATCCGGTAAGAACGGCACAAACAGCCAATGCGCTACAGAAGGTCAGTATCAAACGTTTCATAGTCGGCCCCTTTCGTGTTGGATTAAAGTCGTTGTTTGCATCCTAGCCGGCAACCATTCTGGCGTGAGCGATCTCATGTTTGGCGATAGAGCGAACTTGTCTGGAAGCAAGAGTAACTACCGCCACTGTTTCACCGTCCAATGCGGCAAATTCCACCTCATATCCCGCTCCGTTCTGATGCACAAGGACTACAGTGCCAATATCTCCTGCCATCAAACCGCGATCAGGCAGATCCTCATCCAAAACGATCATGTTAAGTTCTTCTATCATCACGACCTCTGTTCACACGGGTACGCTGTAACCAAGTACGGAGTAGTTTGGCCCCGCGTAATAAACCAAACCACTCGAACAATCGGATTTCTGCCATCAGGTGTTCTTAATGCGCCCTCGACAATATACTTTATTCCAAAGTCAGATTCTTCTGTTGTTGAAACATCATGGTCGGTTGCATGACGCATTAGCGCATCGCTTAATACCTGCCAAGATTCCAACGTGAAACCAAACCGGGAAAAAAACGCTGCTTTGGTTCGCCCCGATGGATGCGACGGCGAGAGCAGATACCCGTTGATTTTCTCCTTCGGAACCACCACAGCATGCGAACCCGGCAATTTCAATCATTATCTCCATCTAAATTATACACAACCTTAATGCGATGACGATTATATCAGAACCATTTTTGGATTCCAGCAACCTAGACAAACAGTATCAGTAAATTTCATGTCCGCTTGAACTGCTTTTCCAGTTCCGCCAGCGTCAGTGTCAGCGTTGTTGGTCGGCCGTGGGGGCATGAGGCGGGGTTTTCCACCTCTTTTCGCCTCGCAAGCAGCGAGTCAATCTCATCGTCCGTAAGGTTTTCACCGGCCTTGACCGCGGCCTTGCATGCCATCGTCGCCAGTATCTTATCGAGCAGTTCGTCGCCGCTTGCCGAGGGGTGTCCAGCCAACGTCTCCAGCAGGTCCCGCACGAACTCGGCGGCGGGAACGTGCCTTTCGACCAGCAGGCTCGGCAGGGCGTGGACCGCAACGCTGTCCGGGCCGAACTCGCTGATGTCCAGGCCGAATCGCTCCAGCAACTCGGCACGTTCGGACAGGACAGCCTTGTCGGCCTGGCCGACCTCAACCATATCGGGAATCAGCAATCGTTGCGACGCCAGTTTGCCGGCCGAGAGACGATTCTTCAGTTCATCGAATATGATTCTTTCGTGCAGCGCGTGCTGGTCAATGATAGCCAACCCGTCGTCGGTGGCCGTTACGATGTAGGAGTTGTGTATCTGCAACGCGCGGCGCAGGAACCTGCCCCGGTCCGGCAAGGCTTCGGCGGCCTGCGTCATCGGCTGGGGGCGGGGCGGTGCTTCGGCGTAAGCCTGCGACAGGGCGGGGGCCGGACGAAAGTCCGAAGGGGTATATTGCCCCGTCCGTGCGGGCTGATCGGTCTGGCGCGGGGCGGATTTGAAAAAGTCGGCCAACGCCTGCTTTAGCGACTCGCGTCGGCCGTCGTCGGGCGCCTGCCCCTTGGGGGTCTCGGCTGGGCCGATATCCACGGACGGGGTGATGTCCGCTTTGTTCAGCGTTTCTCGCAAGGCCGCCAGCAGTTGCGAATGAACGAACTGGCCGTTGCGGAAGCGGACCTCGATCTTCGTCGGGTGTACATTAACATCGATTTCAGATGGGTCCAATTCCAGAAAGATCACAGCGGCCGGTGCTCTGGCCGGTTCGATCAGGCCTCGGTATGCCTCCCGCAGTGCGTGCGCGAGCAGACGGTCGCGGACGTATCGCCCGTTGACGAAGAAATACTGCCACCGGGTTGAGGTTCGCGACTGGTGTGGTGGGGCGATCAGACCGGCGATTTTTGCCGCGTTTTCCCTGCTGTTCATCTCGATAAGCGATTGGGCAAGTTCAGCGCCGAGCAGTTCTGCGCTTCGGCTGCGAAGCGGCTGATCCTCGCCCAGGCGATGCACAAGTCGGTCGTTATGTGTCAGGCTGAAGGCTACGTTGCAGTTCGGCAACGCCAGGCGGGTCAACTGTGCGACGATGTGCCCGAATTCCGTATTGGCCGTTCGCATAAATTTTCGTCGGCCCGGCGTGTTGAAGAACAGGTCGCGCACCGTAATGGTGGTTCCGCAGGCCGACGCCGGCGTCGGGCGGACCGGGCCGATGGTTTCGCCTTCGGCGCGAATCTCGAAACCGACATTATCCTGTGAGTCCTGGGAACGGGTAACGGCATGGACGTGCGCCACAGCCGATATTGACGCCAGCGCCTCACCGCGAAAGCCCATCGTGCGAATGTTGAACAGGTCCGCCTCCTCGGCGATCTTGCTGGTGGCGTGCGGCGAAAAGGCCAGCGCCAGGTCGTCGGCGCTCATGCCGGAACCGTTGTCGCGAACGGAGATCATCCGCCGCCCGCCGTCCTCGACGGTGATGTCGATGGCCGAGGCCCCGGCGTCAAGGGCGTTTTCGACAAGTTCCTTGACCACGCTGGCAGGCCGCTCGACGACCTCGCCGGCGGCGATTGTATTGACCAGGTGCACCGATAATACGCTTATCGCGGGCATTAAGAGTCGGCTCCATTATTCGTGCATGATTGTATTGGACTGTCCTGACGATTCAAAGTTCATTTTCACATTGCTGTCGATCTTCCCGGAACGAAACGGAACGAATGGGAACCATTGGGAACCATTCGGAACCATTCGGAACCATTGGGAACCAAACGGAACCAAACGGGCCAGTTCGGGCCAATACGGGCCAATTGGGGCCGGTCGCCGAATCACATAACACCTTTTGGGATAAGCGGTTAGCAAATTTTTCTCCGAAATCCGGCGCGATTTGAGCGTTTTTTTGTTTTTCAATCTTGCCTATCTCGCCTGAACGGCCCAAGTTGCCGTTGATTGGTTGATTGGTTGACTGGTTGATTAGTGAATCAGTGAATCAGTGAATCGGTGAATCAGTGAATCGGTTGATCGGTTGATCGGTTCTGCTCTT
>DAOWOP010000202.1 GCA_030642005.1 Planctomycetales bacterium | reverse complement strand
TGGATATGCTCTCGGGCTTGCGTGGCGTGCTGTGGCGTCATCGAATCTCATCCAACTCAACGTTACGGGTACAAGTTCACAAGTTACTGAAGGCCGTTGAATACGCCCTTTGCGCGGCCGCATAATTGGCTAAAGGGCACATTGCTGTGTGTGGCTGATTTTCCTGGCCCCTATGCAACGGCGAATTCCGGGACGTTCCGGTTGATTGAAGCAATCAGCGTTCAGCAATCAGCCAAAACCAAATAAACAAAAGACCTGCAATGCTGAAAGCCCTGGCACGGCCAAGCTACGGCAGGCTCCGCCCCCCTCGGGACGGCCGGGCTACGGCGGGCTTCGCCCCGACGAGCGAACAGCCGCTTGACGAGCAAGCGTGCCGTGTCAGTCAGTGTTCAGTTTTTTCTTTTGCTGATTGCTGAACGCTGACCGCTGATTGCTGATTGCTGATTGCTTAAAAATTTGCGAATCTCGCCAGAAAAATCAGTCACACACCCCGTTGCTGAAGGGTTATTCTGGTTGGTTCGTCATGTACTCTGCGAGGATAACCTTTATTTCGTAGCCGTATCGTTCGGGCCGAACCACACGCCTTTCTTCGTATCGGCCCGCCAACCGGCCAGGTTCAGTGTAACTTTGTGGCGCTGCCAGTCGGAATTGATGCGTTCCTGGACCTGTTCCCATGTCCTGACGCCGCTGGTGGCGTCGGGTCGTTCGACGTTGCATGCGCCGACGGCTACAGCCGTGATCGTCGCCTCTTCCGGGCTTTGGCCGTGGAGCAGGCCCGCGAGGAAGCCCGCAATCGCGCAATCGCCCGAACCGGTGGCGCCGACCACATCGACCTTGAAGCACGGCGCGAGCATTTCCCTTCCGGCCCATGCGTCCGTATCGCTCGGCGCTGCCGCACCGGCGGCGGTGAGCCTTGAACGGTCCGTTGTGATTCGGACGTAAAGCCCGGATGAGCCGAGTTTAAGTACGACCACCGCCGCTCCGAGGTCTATCAGCCTCTGTGAAATTTCGCCCAGCAGTTCGCCGTCCACGAAAGGCATGATGTCGCCGTCGCCGGCCTGTCGTGAGCGAAGTCGAACGGCCTGTTGCGACATCCGCTCGAATTTCGGCCGATCGAGCATAAAAAGTATCTCATCCAGACTGGGCAGAAATATATCAACGCTTGGCAGCACTTTGGCGAGCAGGGTGGGCCAGTCCGCCCGCCCGGCTTCGGAGGCGGGGTCCGGTTTTACCATGTCGAGCGAGACCGTCAGTCCCGCCTCTTTGACGCCGCGGAGCAATTTCTCCAGTTCGTCTCCGGCGTCGATGAACATTCGACGCATAATGGGGGGGTAGCCGAAGTGAAACAGCCTCGCTCCGCGCAGCCTTTGATAGTCCACGTCGTCAGCGCCGAATGTATCGTTTGCGCCGGGGTAGTGCAGGAAGGCCCGGTCCACGCCGGGCGGGCTGATGACGATGGTGTAGGCGGTGTGCTCACCCGGCGTAACGATCATCCCGTCAGCCAAGGCGGCATCGCGGGCGCCGACTATCTCCAGAACGGCCGATCCAAACTGGTCGTCGCCGATCTTCCCCATCAGGCGGGTGCTGATACCGAGGCGGTGCAGCGCCAAACCTGTATTTGAAACGGCCCCTCCGGTGGCGATTGTCGCCGGGCCGACGATGTTGAGTTTGCCCGGTACGAGGATCGCCTCCAGCCTGCCGGCCAAGGCGTCCAAAGATGGAATGATATCCAGGCAGATATGCCCAGCCACTACAACCTGTGCCTGCTCGATCGCCATTTTCAATACTGCAACGCCGCCCGACAAAGTTCCCGGTTACAAGTCTATCGGTCTGTCAACATTCAGATTCAATTCAGGATAACACTTTGGGCGGCAAGTGGGAAATACATTGTGTGAATTGCGTTCAACCGTTCCGGGTTCACGCCGTCTTTGCCCGTAAAGTTTTTTTCGGCAGGATGAGTTTGGACAGGTTATTTCGGCACCAGTCGCCGGCCTGCCGCGCCAGGTCCGGGTCAAACTGCTTGCCCGCGCAGCGGTCCAGTTCTTCCAGCATCCACTCAACGGGGTAAGCCTGCTTATGGGTTCGATGCATGAGCATCGCATCGATACTGTTGGTGATATTGATGATTCGCGAGCCCAGCGGGATTTTTTCGCCGCTCATACCGGCCGGATAACCGCTGCCATCCCAGCTTTCGTGATGATACCGCACCAGCCTGGCCTCCGCCTTCATCGTCGAGATGTTGTTCAGAATCGCAGCCCCCACGTCCGGGTGCCGGCTAACAAGGGCGAATTCCGTCCGGTTGAGTTTGCCGGGTTTGCCAAAGACCGAATCAGGAAAAGCGATCTTTCCGATGTCGTGCAACAGTGCGGCTACGCAAATGGGTTCAGTCGCCTCCTCAGAGACACCGGTGTAGCGGGCGAGTTGCTCGGCATAATAGGCAACGTGTTCGCTGTGCCGGTGGGTGCAGGGGTCTTTGGCTTCAATGGTCCGGATCAGGGTGCAGGCGGACTCCAACAGCATCTGCTTCAACTGTCCATCACTGCCGACCTGCGCAGGCGTAGCGAGGAACTCCTCCCGCTCATCCGCAGGACGCTCCGTGGACGGCGCCACCTCGATTTTGCCGCCGACAAGACCGGAGCGGGATTCAGATGCGCGGCGGATAGACTCAATCAGATGCAACACATCAAAAGGTTTCTCGATGAAATCAAAGGCGCCGGCCGCCAACGCCTCACGGGCGGACTGGTCGGAGGGTACGCCGGTGATGCAAATTGCCTGCGTGGGAAGACCCCGGCTGGAAATAAACTTCAACATATCCATGCCGGAAACGTCAGGCATAAGCAGGTCGAGAATAACTACGTCGAATTTCCTCTCCAGCAGCAGTCGCCCGGCCTCTTTACCGGAGTGCGTCGACACGCAGTGGAATTCGTCGCTTACCAGAACGTTTTCGATCAAACGACAGACGTGCGGCTCATCATCCACGACGAGCACATTGATCGTACCAACGCTCATGGTCAAATCCTTGTCACGAAAGCATTAGCCCGACCCTGATATAATAATCCGTCAATATAAACAATCGGATACGATTAGCGGAGGCTTTATGAAATTGTGCAAAAAACGCGAAGAAATAAACGGTTCACCCTCTCACTTCCCGGACTTGGACCTTGACGCCTTCTTGCCGGAGACCTCTGACTTGCCGGAAAATGCTTCCTTTTGTTTTCGCAGGAAATTCTTTTCCAGGAAGCCTTCGAGTTTGCGAGCGCGGACGGGATGCTGGAGTTTATGAACGGCCTTGGCTTCGACCTGTCGGACCCGCTCGCGAGTAACCTTGAAGATACGCCCGACCTCTTCGAGTGTGTAGGTGTATCCGTCCCCGATACCGTAGCGGAGTTTGATTATTTCGCGTTCGCGGTAGGTGAGCGTCTTGAGGACCTCTTCGATCCGTTCTTTGAGCATTTCGCTGCCGGCGGATTCGACGGGATTCTCGGCGGTTTCGTCCTCGATGAAATCGCCGAAGTAAGAATCTTCGCTTTCTCCGACGGGCCGATCGAGGCTGATCGGGTGCCGGGATATTTTCATCACCCGACGGGCCTCCGGAACGCTCATGGCGGCTTGTTCGGCGATCTCCTCGATTGTCGGCTGACGACCTCTTTCCTGGACCAGTTGCCTGGATATGTTCCGCAACCTCGACATGGTCTCGATCATGTGCACGGGGATACGGATGGTGCGAGCGTGGTCGGCGATAGCGCGGGTAATGGCCTGGCGAATCCACCAGGTCGCATACGTGGAAAATTTATAACCACGCCGATATTCGTATTTATCGACCGCACGCATCAGACCGGTGTTGCCTTCCTGGATTATGTCCAGGAAATTCAACCCGCGATTGCGGTATTTCTTGGCTATCGAAACCACAAGACGAAGGTTGCCGCCTGACAGGTCCCGCTTGGCCTGCTCGTAGTCGTCAAATGCCTTGCGGATTGCCCTGATCCGTCTTCTCAGAAGGTCGGCATCCTCCAATACGAGGTCGGCCAGCCCGCTCAGTTCCTCACGCATAACGGCAAGGTCTTCATCAAGTACCGGCCGGCTTTTTTTGGCGTCCAACAACCGCTGGACTTCGCCCATCTTCTCGCAGACGTGCATGAGTTTGTCCATCAGCGGCTGGATTCTGGAAGTCCGCAGGGACAGTTCTTCAATCAACTTTGCGATACGCCGACGCCGGCGCCACATTTTTTGCTGTCCGCTCCGATGGCGATGCCTCGATGCGCCCTTGCGATTGATAAGGTCCCACTCGCGCCGATTCGCCTGAAGAATGCTCCTGGCCGTCTGAAGGTTCACAGGTATCCGTTGGCCTATGTTCTCTTTGGCAAGGTTCTCCGCCGTGGAAATCTTCATCGTGCGGTCGAAGGGAAGGTTCCTGTCGTTGACCTGCTGAAGGATTTCAACCGCCGCGGATGCGCAGTAGTCGCTTTCGAGAACACGCCGACGGAAGTGCATGCGGGTCATCTCGATTTTCTTGGCCAAGGCAATTTCTTCAGCCCGGCTAAGCAACGGAATCTCGCCCATCTGCGTCAGATACATCCGCACCGGATCGTCGATGCGGACCTTCTCGGCCACCAATTCCTCATGCGACCGTTTGGCCTTGAGTTTCTTCTTGCCGGGGGTCTCGAATTCGTCGGCTTCGGTCCCGCCGGCGTGCTTCTTTTTGGAACGGACATCCGCCGCATCAAGCAATTCGACGCCCAGCTCATCCAGCATCATCAGCAGCGAACCGAGTTGGTCCGGTTCAACTGCCTCGGCCGGCAACTCGTCGTTCATCTCTTCGTAGGTCAGGTACCCGCGCTGCTTGCCCTTCTCGCTCAGTAATTTTGTGGAATCTTGAAATTCGTCTGTCATGGCAGTAT
>DAOWOP010000134.1 GCA_030642005.1 Planctomycetales bacterium | reverse complement strand
CAGAACCGACGCCTGAAAAGGGCGTTGCTCTACCAGTTGAGCTACTCCCCCGGATAACAGATAGTAATAAGTAGTCAGTAGTCAGTAGTCAGTCAAAAAAGAAAGTAATCGGTAATCAGTAATCGGTAATCAGTAATCCGGTCTTTTGCCAAGTCCCTAGTCCCAAGTCCCTAGTCCCTGATTACGTTTCCATCACTTCCTTGTTCTTTTCTTCGAGGATTTTGTCTATTTTCTTTCCATACTCGCCGGTTAGTTTCTGAACTTCTTCTTTACATTGTGTTACGTCGTCTTCGGTGAGTAGATTTTCGTTTTTTTCTTTATCGGCGGTCTTGTTTGCTTCTCTGCGAATGTTTCGGACGGTAATTCGCGCCTGCTCGGCCATTTTTTTCAGCTGCGCCACCAGGTGCTGTCGGCGTTCGCCGGACAGCGCGGGGATCGGCAGGCGGATGACCTTCCCGGCCGTTGCCGGCGCGATGCCCAGTTCGGAGGTCTGAATCGCCTTTTCGATCTCCTTGACGCTGGCCGGGTCGAACGGCTTGATGACGATCATGTCCGGCTCGGGCGCTGAAATCGACGCCAACTGCTGAAGGTCCGTCGGTGAGCCGTAATAATCGACCTTTATGTGCTCGACCAGTCCCGCCGACGCCCGGCCTGTGCGGATTACCCGCAACTCGTCGCCGAAGAACTCGACGGCCTTTGACATCTTCTCTTCACATTCCAGTAAAATATCGTCTATCGGCATGGCCCACGCGCCTCATGTAAGTCTGTAGCCTGAATTATTTACCACAGAGGACACAGAGAACACAGAGATATTTATTCTGAAAAGAGAAAAGGCGAGTCTGTTTTTGTTATTTTCTGTGAACTCTGTGTCCTCTGTGGCTCAAACGCTTTTCTACTTAACCGTTCGAAATAACGGTTCCGACGTTTTCGCCTGCGCCGGCGGCAGCGAGATTGCCCGGCTTGTCCATACGAAAAACGATAATCGGGATGCCTGACTCCATGCACATCGAAACGGCTGCCAGGTCCATCACGCCCAACTGCCGGCTCAACACCTCGCCGTATGTCAGACGGTCGAACTTTTTGGCGTTCGGGTTCGTTACGGGGTCGGCGTCGAAAACGCCATCGACTTTTGTCGCCTTCAGCAGGACCTCGGCTCCGATTTCGGCGGCCCGGAGTGCGGCGCAGGTGTCGGTTGTGAAGAACGGGTTTCCCGTCCCGCCGGCGAGGATGACGATTTTTCCCGCTTCCAGATGCTCAATCGCACATCGGCGAGTGAACGGCTCGCAGGCATCGGCAGTGGGCTTAGCCGACATTACGCTCACTCTCGCGGCCCGACCGGCCAGGGCGTCGCCTAATGCCAGGGCGTTCATTACCGTAGCCAGCATTCCCATCGCGTCGGCGGTCGGGCGGGCGATGAGACCGGCCTTGGACAGTTCCCTGCCCCGAAAAATATTTCCGCCACCGACGACAAGGCCGATCTGCACGCCTGTCTCGTGGACTCCGAGCAGTTCGGTTATGAGGGCTTCCAGCGCCGACGGATCGATACCGAATCCGTCGGAGCCGCAAAACGCCTCCCCGGAAACCTTGATTAACACGCGATGATAGGCTGACTTCGTTACCATGGATTTCCAATTTTCGATTTCCAATTTTCGATTTCCGATTGAAAAAAACAATCAGACGCTTTTTCTGTTCAATTGGAAATTGGCAGTTGAAAATCGGAAATACTGTTTACTGCCCGACCTGGAATCTGGCGAAGGTCGTTATCTTCGCAGCCCCGAGGATGTCCTTGACTTTTTTCTTCTCATCCCGGACGAATGTCTGTTCCAGCAGCGCCTTTGAGGCGAGGAACTTATTGACCTTGCCGGCGACCATTTTTTCGGCGATCTCTTCGGGTTTGCCGGCCTCGATTGCTTGTTCTTTGGCGATTTTCTTTTCCTTCTCGACGAGGTCGGCTGGGACGTCGTCTTTGGTCAGCCCGATCGGGTCTGCAAAGGCGATGTGCATGCAGAGGTCGTTGACGGTCTGGCCGTCGATTTCGCCGTCGATGCCGACCAGCACGCCGACCTTGCCGTTATGATGGATGTATGCGCCGACGGTCGGGGCGGAGACCTTCACGCCTCGCACGTATCGCATGTTCTCGCCGATCTTGTTGAAGCAGTCCTGTACGGCTGCCGTCATTTCATCGGAGGCCTGGATGTCGCCGTCGCCTGCGCCGGCGGCAAGGGACGCCACCTGCCGGACCATCGCCTTGAATTCATCGTTGCGGGCGCAGAAGTCCGTTTCGCAGACCACTTCGACCATGGCGGCGGCGCCGTTGGCTTCGTGGATGGCTACGAGTCCTTCAGCCGCCGTGCGTGCGGTTTTGGTTTCGGCGGCGGCCATTCCTTTCTTGCGCAGCAGTTCAACGGCGGCCTCGACGTCTCCGCCTGTTTCGGCCAGCGCCTTCTTACAGTCCATCATGCCCTGCCCGGTTTCATCCCGCAGGGCCTTGACCATCTTTGCAGTAATTTCAGCCATGATTGCTCTCGTCGTTATACACGGTCCAGCCGGAGCGGCCGACCGTTGGTTAGAGAAACGATTAATCGCCTGTCAGGCGGATGCACTTTCGTTATCTTCGGCGGTCGGGGCTTCCGGGGCCTCCGGGGCAGCCTGCACCTCTGGTTGGGCGGTTTCGGCAGGCGCTGCAGGTTCCGGTGGGGCGGGTTTAGTTTCGGCCTTGTCTGTCCGCCTGACCTTTCCGACCTCGATTGCGTCGCAGATTTCTTTTGTTATCAGCATAATCGCCCGCATCGCATCGTCGTTTCCGGGGATGGGGATATCGACCGTGTCCGGGTTGCTGTCGGTGTCGATCAGCGCTACCGTCGGGATACCGAGTTTCCGGGCCTCGCGCAGCGCGATGGCCTCCCGGCTGGCATCGACGACGAAGATCGCACCCGGGAGGCGCTCCATGTTTCGGATGCCTTCGAGGTTCCGCTTTATCTTGCGCATCTCACGTCGGAGGCGGGCGTCTTCCTTTTTACTGTGCTGGGCCATCAGCCCGTCGGCGTCGAGTTGTTCGAGTTTCTCCAGTCTCGACAGGCGCGAACGTATCGTCTGGAAATTCGTCAGCGTCCCGCCGAGCCACCGCTCGTTCACGTAGTGCATTCCGACACGCGTCGCGCCGGACTCCACGGACTTGCGGGCCTGACGCTTCGTGCCTACCAGCAGCACGTCCTTGCCCTCGCCGGCCAGACGGGTAAAGAACTTCCTCGCCGCCAGCAGGCCCCTGAGCGTTTCCTTCGGATCGATGATGTGGATGGAATTCCGCCTTGCGAGGATGTAAGGCTTCATCTTCGGGTTCCACCGGCTGACGCGATGCCCGAAGTGAATCCCGGCGTCAATCAGATTGCGAATTACACTTTCTGCCAATATGCACCTCCCCTGTGCTCCGTTATTCCTTCATACCGGAGCGGGTCAATGTTTGTCCGATAAAAAATCACAGAACACGCGGCGGTTTATCCGCCCGCCTGTTCCTCAAGGACAGGTAACATAAGTGTCGGCTTCCCATCCGTCAAGGGTTTTATTCTGATTGCGGATTGCGGATTGTGGATTGTGGATTGACAACGAACCGCGACGCTCGATTGGAGAATCGCAACTCACCTGCCACTTAAGCAGATTCTGACAGGCCCATGCGGCGGGTTTCGTCAGATTTGACAGTTTCGTCGGCCTCGGCGTATTGCTAACCCCCGCCGTATAAAGGTGTTATCGGTAGTGGCACTCAAGTTGCACTTGACTTGGGTGTTGGAGTGTATTTGCGCTGCGATAAGGTGTGGTAAATAATGGTAGCCCGTGCATTACAGGATGATCATGATGATCATGCAGGTCCGTTCGGGCTTGTGGTCAGCGGCGAGGCCGGCGAGTTTGCCGATGCGCTGTCTCTGATCGTAGGCCCGCGCTGGCTGGAAACTTACAGGGTCAACTCCGACGGCGAGGTGCTAGGCCTGGTTCAGGCGGGTCTGGCCGACGCCGTCGTGCTGGATGAAGCCGTTGCCGAGATAGACGTACTGGCGCTTTTACGGATGATCCATTCGCTGAATGAGGCCCTGCTGGTGGTCCTCTTGACCGGCGCCGCCGACCGCCGCCGACTGGTCGAAGCGATGCGTCTCGCTGCCTTCAGCGTTGTTACCAAACCCCTCCGGCTGGAGGAATTACTGGTGCAGATTCACAGGATGATGGTTCGCCTCGATACCACCATCCGAAGAGACAGATTTTGAGTGAGAAGAAGAAGATGAAAGATAGCGGGATTACAGGGATTCTTGGATTACATGGATTTTGATTTTGCTGAAAGAAACATAAGAAAAGGAGCAAACAATGGCTAAGACCAAGAGCAAGAAGAAGGAAAAAAAGACAAAGATTCGCCCACTGGGTGAGAAGGTTCTCATCAAGCGTCTGGAAGCCGAGACCAAGACCCGCGGCGGCATCGTCCTGCCGGATACCGCAAAGGAAAAACCGCAGAAGGGCAAGGTCCTCGCACTCGGCGACGGCAAGTTGCTGGACGACGGAACCCGGGCTGACTTCCAGGTGAAAGTCGGGCAGACCGTATTGTTCACCTCCTACGCCGGGACCGAAATCAAGGTCGATGGCGAAGAAGTGATGCTTATGGACGAAAGCGACATACTGGCAATTCTTGAGTAGGAGCCTCTAACAGAAAAGAGGCCACAGAGACGCAGAGGACGCAGAGATTGACAAAGTAAAAGAGGCGAAAAAACAAAGGAAAATCTTTTTTAATTCTATTTGTTCTCTGTGTCCTCTGTGTCTCTGCGACCCATTATATTAGGTGCTATACGAACAAAAGGAGCGATAAAAATGGCAAAGAAAAAGATCACGTTTGACGTAGAGGCCCGCGAGGCAATCCGCCAGGGCATCAGGAAACTCGCCCAGGCTGTCAAGGTAACGCTTGGCCCGACGGGACGAGTCGTCGTACTGGAAAAATCCTTCGGCAGCCCGACCGTTACCAAAGACGGCGTTACGGTGGCCAAGGAAATCGAACTGGAAAACCCCGAAGAGAACATGGGCGCGCAGATGGTGCGAGAGGTCGCCTCCAAGACATCCGACGTCGCCGGCGACGGCACGACCACCGCGACCATCTACGCCGAGGCGATCTTCGAGGAAGGCCTCAAGAACGTAACGGCCGGCGCAAAGGCGATGCAGTTGAAGCGAGGCATCGAAAAGGCGACCGACGCTATCGTGAGCGAACTGGAGCGGATGAGCAAGCCGGTCAGGCGGTCCGAAGAGATCGCGCAGGTCGGAACATGTGCAGCCAACCAGGACGCCGAAATCGGCAAAATGATAGCCGAGGCCATGGACAAGGTCGGCAAAGACGGCGTCATCACCGTCGAAGAAGGCAAAGGCCTTCAGACCGACGTCGAACTGGTTGAGGGTATGCAGTTCGACAAGGGCTACATCTCGCCGCACTTCGCCAACAATACCGAAACGATGGAGTGCGACCTGGAGAACCCGTTCATCCTTATTAACGAGAAGAAAATTTCATCCATCAAGGACCTCGTTCCGCTTCTTGAGAAGATCGCCCAGTCGGGCAAGCCGCTGCTGATAGTGGCTGAAGACGTCGAGGGCGAGGCTTTGGCGACGCTGGTGGTCAACAAACTTCGCGGCACGCTCCAGTGCTGCACGGTCAAGGCCCCCGGCTTCGGCGACCGGCGGAAGGAAATGCTCGCCGACATCGCCGTCCTGACCGGCGGAAACGCCGTCATGGAAGATATGGGCGTGTCGCTGGAGAATCTCCAGATGACCGACCTGGGCACAGCCAAGCGCGTCCGAATCGACAAGGACAACACCACCATCATCGAAGGCGGCGGAAAGACCGCCGACATCAAGGGTCGGATCGAGCAGATCAAAAACCAGATCGACGCCACCGACTCCGACTACGACAGCGAGAAACTCCAGGAACGCCTGGCGAAGTTGGCCGGCGGAGTCGCGCAGATTAACGTCGGGGCCGCTACCGAAGTTGAAATGAAAGAGAAGAAGGCCCGCGTCGAGGACGCACTTCACGCCTGCCGGGCCGCTGTCGAAGAAGGCATCCTGCCGGGCGGCGGAGTAGCAGTGCTGCGGGCACGAAAGGCGCTCGATAAGGTCAAATGCGACAGCGACGACGAGAAAACCGGCGTCGATATCGTCCGCCGGTCGCTGGTGATGCCGATTAAGCAGATCGCAGTCAACTCAGGCCTGGACGGCTCAATCGTCGCAGCAAAGGTCGAAGAATCCGAGAAGGACAACTTCGGTTACGACGCGATGGCCGGGAAATACTGCGATATGGTCAAGGCCGGCGTTATCGTCCCGACCAAGGTCGAGCGGATCGCACTCCAGAACGCCGCTTCAGTCGCGGGCCTGCTGCTGACGACCGACGCGGTAATCAGCGAAATCCCCGAAAAGAAAGCCCCCGCAGGCCCCCCCGGCGGCGGAATGGAAGGAATGTATTAAAACACAGGGACCAGGGAATAGGGATTAGGGAATAGGTAAGAAGCCCAGCCATTCGAATGGCTGGGCTTTTTTTTTACTCCACAAAGGGCGCGGCGGATCGATCAAAATCGCCACGCCGCGATCTTTTTTAAACGGTAGGGTGGGGCGGAGTGAAACTTCAGTCCCACCTTTTTCTCTTGACAAATCCGGGATTTGCCGTATGATTCATAGTGCTCCAGCCCGCTAAAGGGAGCGGCGGAGTAGATGCATTCGGCATGAGCCTGCCGAATCAAAAGTGAGGGTGTGGGCGACTATCGCTCACTCGAACACACCTCAGGCCACATAGGCCGAGTTCCCATCGTAAATGTGTAGATACGCGGATTCAAATCACGGGAGTATGTCATGGAAAACCAAACGAAGTTTCCCCTTATTGGGACAGTTCTGATAGTTCTCGCTGTTGCTGGTTCTGTTTTTGGATTAGCAGAAAGGGCTAAGGCTGCAACCTATAATACCACCCCTGGCGAAAGTGTTGCCTCAATTCAAACTGCAATAGACAATCCCACATACGACACTATAAACTGGACATCTGGAAATTATAATCAAGGTCAAAACGAATATCATGTTCTTAAAGGAGATAAAAACTACACTCTTGAAGATGGTGTAACAATAAGGGGCTTTGAACCAGAAGATGGAGTTTTATTTAAAACAATTGGTTCAAATATAAATATAACTGGAACAGGAACAGTTAAATTTGAAAATAGCGAAATGAGTAGTGCAACATAGTTTCTGTAATTTCGTTTGCCTCAATCATAACCGCGTAGCCTGAATCGGAAGGAGCCCCGGAGGGGCGACTGGAGATTCAGGCTACGCGACGATCCGATTCATCCACCGTCTCCAACGAAACCGAT
>DAOWOP010000233.1 GCA_030642005.1 Planctomycetales bacterium | reverse complement strand
CTTGGAGAAATCCAGCGTTTTGTCCATTCGCAGCATAATGTTATGCCCTCGATTAATACGCACAGTTTCCACAGCGGGTGCCGGGGCCGCTGTGTTTGCGGCTACGCCGAAATCCATCAGACGCAAACGTGGTCGCAAAAACTGCGACCACGCCACCCGCCACTATTCGATTGTCGCGGTGGCGCCGGCTTCGGTAAGTTGCTTGACGGCCTCTTCGGCCTCTTCCTTGGGCCCGCCTTCCTTGACCGCCTTCGGCGCGCTTTCGACCAGTTCCTTGGCTTCTTTGAGCCCAAGGCTGGTCATGGCGCGAACGGCCTTGATTACCTGAATCTTCTTGTCGCCGATGTCCTTGAGCATCACGTCGAAGGCGGTTTTTTCCTCTGCTTCAGCGGCTGCTTCTGCCGGCGCAGCGGCTACGATTGCCGCTCCGGCGGCCGGTTCGATACCGTGGGCGTCTTTGAGGTAGTCAGCCAGTTCCACCGCCTGCTTCAACGTCAGTTGCGCGATCTTGTCGCCCAATTCCTTTGTTGCGGCGTCAAATTCCCTGGTTTCGGTGCTTTCGGTGCTTTCGGTGCTTTCCGTTGCTGTCTGTTCTTCTGTCATTTCTTTACTGCTCCTTTTGACCGGCCTGATAGGCGAGGCCTACGCGACCTCATTTAATCCCGACGAATCGGGCCCAATCCGCAACCGGTATCCTATTCGTTTAGCCGTCGTCGGTACGACGACGTTCAGTTCTCATTCGTTTCTTCGATACCCTTTATCGCCCCCGCGAGTCTTCCGCCCGGTCCAATCAAACAGCCTGCCAGTCGAGCGCCGGCGGATTTCGCCAGCATCACTACAGTCGCAATTGCCTCTTCGCGCGTGGGGTACTTACTCAATTCTTCGATCCGGTCGGCACCGAAGGCTTCGCCCTCCAGCAGCGCACCCTTGACGACCAAAGCGGGGATTTCTTTGCCGGCCTCAAGCAGACCGCGGACAACGGTAACAATGTTGTCGCCGCCCCAAGCCAGCGCGCACGGGCCGTCGATAAGCCCGCAGGCCGACGACAGGCCAATCTGTTCCAGCGCATACCTGGCTACCGAGTTCTTCACTACCGAAACGGCGACGCCCTCGTCGCGAAGTTGTCGGCGAAGGCGATTTGTCTGAACGCCGTCAACACCGGCCAGACCCAACACCGCCAACGACTGGGCGCCTTCAAGACGCCCGACCAAATCCTTCTGCAATAATATCTTTATGGGTTTGCTCATAAAAGCACCTTCCCGCCTATATGTTCAACTCAATGGCCGGACTCATCGTCGCCGACAGGCAGGCCTTTTTGATGTAGGTTCCCTTGCTGGAAGCGGGTTTCATTGCTTTCAGTTGCGACAGGAACGTTTCGATGTTTTCGACCAGTTTTTCCGGTTCAAAACTGATTTTTCCCACGGGCGCATGGATGTTTCCGCCGTCGTCGTTGCGGAACTTTATCTTTCCGGCGGCGTATTCCTTCACCGCTGAGGCCACATCATCGACGACCGTGCCGGCCTTGGGAGAGGGCATCTTGCCGGCAGGACCGAGTATGCGCCCCAGGCGCGAGACGTTGCGCATCATCGCCCCGGTCGCTATTGCCACGTCGAAATCCGTCCAGCCCTTCTGCACCTTTGCGATAAGGTCGTCGGCACCGGCCTCTATCGCCCCGGCGTCGAGAGCGACCTGGGCGTCATCATCACTACAGAAGGCCACCACACGCCTTGTCTTGCCGATACCGTTGGGAAGCGACGTAGCCCCGCGAATCGCCTGGTCGGCCTGCTTCGGGTCGATACCAAGCCAGACAACCAACTCGACCGTCTGGTCGAACTTCGTGCCGTTAAACTGCTTCAGCACGCCGACGGCCTCGACTATAGAGACCGGCCCGGAGGGGACTTTTTCGCTATCAGACCGATAGCGATTACCGTGTTTTTTACCCATAATACTATCCCTTATACAAGGTCCCACTGTTGTTCGCGCCCGTGGTCAGGCCTCTTCAATTTCCGATTTCCAATTGCCAATTTCCAAATGATCCAGAGGCTGGCCCGACAATTTTTCAATTGGAAATTGAAAATTGGAAATTGGAAATCATTTTTCCACCTCGACGCCCATGCTTCGGGCGGTGCCTTCGATGATGCGGCAGGCCGCTTCGATGTCGGAGGCGTTCAGGTCGGCGATTTTGGTCTCGGCAATCTGGCGCACCTGATCGGCGGTTACTGTTCCGACCTTTTCCTTATTGGGCACGCCGGAACCCTGGGCGACACCTGCCGCCTGCTTAAGCAGCACGGCCGCCGGCGGACTCTTGGTGATAAAGGTAAAACTCCGGTCCGCATAGACGGTTATCTCCACCGGGATTGTCGTGCCGTTGTATTCCTTCGTCCGCTCGTTGAACTGCGAGACGAACTGCCCGATGTTGACATTATGTTGACCAAGCGCCGGGCCGATCGGAGGCGCGGGCGTAGCCTGCCCGCCGGGGGCCTGTAACTTGATCTTCGCTACTATTTCCTTGGCCATAATTCTGCTCGTTCGACGGCACAGGTTACAAAACCTGTACCACCTACTCTTTTTCCACTTGCCAGTATTCCAGTTCCACGGGTGTGGCTCGTCCGAAGATCGTTACGATCACCCTGATCAAGCCCTTCTCTGCCAGGACTTCATCGACGACACCCTCGAAGTTCTCGAACGCTCCTTCCCTGATCTTGACCATCTCGCCCTTGGCGAACTCGACCGTCATGGTCGCGCCTTCGGCGGGCCTCTCCACCTGCATAAGCATCTTGTCTGCGTCGGCGTCGCTCATGGCTATGGGCTTGCTGGCCGACCCGATAAAATCGCCCACGCCGGTGGTTTCCCTGATCAGGAACCACGCATCTTCGCCGATTGTGCCGTTGTCTTCCAGTTCCATCTCGATGAAGACGTATCCGGGATAGAGTTTTCGCTCGACGAATTTTTTTTCGCTGCTCTTTCCTCTTGTCGGCGGCTTGGGCCTGCGGTCCATCGGCACCAGAACCCGGCCGATTTTGTCTTCCAGACCCTCGATCTTTACTTTCCGCTCGAGTGCCTGACGGACCTGCTCTTCCTTATTGGAGGCAACTCTCAAAACGTACCATTGTTTTGCCATGTGCTCATCCATAGCATGCGCCGCGGGGGCCGCTAATCTCCCGCCACTACCTGCATGACACCGATCCACGTAAAAAAGCGAAGGAAACCCATGTCAACCACCCACAGCATCAATGCCAGGATGAATGTAGTTGTAATGACGACCTTCGTCCCGCCGACGATCTCCCGCTTACTCGACCAGGAGACTTTTTTCATTTCGCCCTCGGTGGCAATCATAAAATCCGCGCTGCGAGGCCGGTTCACAGCCAGGTACACCGCCGCGACTACACCGGCAAAGGCCACCAGAGGGATGCCATAGACCATGTACAGACCAACAGGCCAGGCGGAAACTTCCCAGTAACCCAGGTTCGAGCCGTCCAATCGGCCCCAGACGTAGTGGCCCACAAGCGCACCAATCAACGCCCCGACGGCGAACGTGGTTGTCCGGGTGTATTTACCCTGTCCTCGCTTGTAGATTTTTAACGCCATATTACACTCACACCGATCCGGAAAAAGTTCCGCAGGGTTACATTCGAAGCCTGCGGCTTAGATTGTCGTTTCCGTAAGCCCCTTTTGTCCCGCTTTACCACGGCAGGAGGGACTCGAACCCCCAACCTGCGGTTTTGGAAACCGCTGCTCTGCCAATTGAGCTACTGCCGTAGGCTTCCCAAAAACATTCGCCCTGCGACGGCAAGCGCGATTCGGCAAACGCACAAGGCTGATGCTCTTACTTGCGCTTAATTTTATGTTCGGTATGCTTTCGCTCCACCCGACAGAATTTTTTCAGGGACAATTTGGGCGTACCGCCGACCACTCGCACTTCCGT
>DAOWOP010000138.1 GCA_030642005.1 Planctomycetales bacterium | reverse complement strand
TCGGGCATATGGGACAGATGCTAAGCCCCATGCACCTGTGCTTAATCCTGAGCAATCGCCACTTCAAGACGGGCTTCGGGCCGGTCTATCGGATAATTATTCCTCCAATCATTCTGGCGGGCATATTGGCGGTAGGGTATTTCCTCGTGTTACGCGCGATTCTGAATTGATCTGAATTTCCAATTTTCAATTTCCGATTTCCAATTGGAATAACGTTCAACGAGTCATCTGTTCAATTGGAAATTGAAAATTGGCAATTGGAAATTGTTTAGGTTTGCGGAACGGTTTGGATGACCTGGTCGATAATCTCGTCGGGTTCGACGCCTTCAGCCTGACCTTCGAATGAGAGGATCAGGCGGTGGCGGAGGGATGGATGTATGACTTTTCCGACGTCCTCGAAGGCGATGTTGGCCCGGCCGGCGCGGAGGGCCAAGACCTTGGCTGCCAGGATAATCGCCTGCCCGCCGCGCGGGCTGGAGCCGTAGCGGACGTACTTATTGGTCGTTTCGGGCGCGTATTCGCTGCCCGGGTGCGTCGCCAGCACAAGCCGCCCGATGTAATCCTTCACGTGCGAAGCCACCACCACCTGGCGGACGGCCTGACGCATCTCATCCACCCGCTTGCCGGTAACGACCCTTTCGGCCGACGGGATATCAGCGCCGGTGGTCCGATCGAAAATGGCCGTCAGTTCGTCCAGTTTCGGTGAGCGGACGCTGATCTTGAACATGAAGCGGTCCAGTTGAGCCTCAGGCAGGGGGTAAGTGCCTTCCATCTCCAGCGGGTTCTGCGTAGCCAGGACCAGGAACGGCGAAGGCAGGCGATGCCGCCGGCGGGCGACGGTAACGGTCTGCTCCTGCATCGCCTCAAGCACCGCCGACTGGGTCTTGGGCGTCGCCCGGTTAATCTCATCGGTCAGGATGATGTTGCCGAAGATAGGCCCGCGCTGAAAGTGGAAGCCCTTGGAACCGGTCTCGTCCGTCTCGACGATGTTGGTCCCGATAATGTCGGTGGGCATCAGGTCGGGCGTGAACTGAATCCGGCTGAAGGAAAGGTCCAGCGCTTCAGCCAGCGTGCGGACCAGCAGCGTCTTTCCCAGCCCCGGCACACCCTCCAGCAGCGCGTGCCCGCCGGTCAGCAGGCAGGCCATTACCTCATCGACAACCTCGCCCATGCCTACGATTACCCGCCCGACCTGCTCGGTAATTCTCGCATAATCGGCTTGGAATGCTTCGGCCACCTGCTCGAAAGTCTCGGTATTTTCAGGTTCGGACATAGGCGAATGATAAACGCTCCTATGCCTCCGTGTCGAGGGCGAAGAATCTAACAGCGTTGGCGGTGGTCTGTTCGGCGAAGGTTTTTGGGGTCGTCCTTCGGACGACTGCTAAACATTCTGCGACGTGGATAACGTTGGCCGGTTCGTTGATTTTCATTTTTCGGACCGGTTCGGGGGACAGGTAGGGCGCGTCGGTTTCGATGAGGACGCGGTCGTCGGGCACGAGGGCGGCTCCGGCGCGGATGTCGGCGGCGCTGTTGAATGTGGCGATTCCGCTGTAACTGACGAAAGCGCCGATGTTGAGCACCCGGCGGATCTCGTCCGGGCCTCCGGTGAAACTGTGAAAGAGTATCTGCCCGCCCGCTATGCCTGATTCGGAAATAACGGCCAGCGTGTCGTCGAAGGCCTCTCGCGTGTGGACGGCGACGGGTTTTCCCAGCCGGGCCGCCAGGGCGAGTTGCTCGGCGAAGATGCGCCGCTGAACGTCGCGCGGAGAAAAATCGTAGTGATAATCCAGCCCAATCTCGCCGATGGCGACGTTTTTCGAGTTGGCTGCCAATTCCTTCAGGCGTTCGAGGTAATCTTTGCCGACGTTTTTGGCGTCATGCGGATGAACGCCGGCGGTGCACCAGACCTGTTTGTGTCGCCCGGCAATCTCGGCGGCTTCGGCGCTGTCGGCGATGTGGGCGGTGGCGCAAATAAACGCGACGCCCCCAGCCTCACCTGCCCGCGACAGAACGCCCTCCAACCCCGGCTTCAGCCGGTCGTCGGTCAGATGGCAATGTGTGTCGATGAGTTTCATCGAGGCGATAGTATTGAGAAACCTCTTGTCGTGCGATGAAAAATTATTTTTCCGAATCTGCAAATCTTTTTCAATGTGAGTGCGTCTATTATGATGGATAGGGTATATTTGTGCACCCGTAACGAATGAAAGGAGCAGGAAATGAAAGTCATGTATTGGATTGTAACGGGATTTCTGGCGGCTGTTGCGTTTCAGGCGATGGCGACGCCGGGCGGGCCGGTGATAGTTACCGAAGACGGCGAAGTCCTGACCGCCAGAGGATCCCGACCTCCGCATTTTGACGTCGCGCCGCCGAAGGAAGCCCCAAGCACGGGTGAGAAAGACCTTGCCGCCGTGGCCAAGAGCGGTAACGCCTTCGCGACGGACCTGTATGCCAAACTCGCCGGAAAGGAAAAGGGCAACCTGTTCTTCTCGCCGGCCAGCATCCACACCGCCCTGGCGATGACCTACGCCGGCGCACGCGGAAACACTGAAAAGCAAATGTACACCACCCTCAGGTTTCCGATTGACATGAGGTACGGTAGTCCGCCTGTCAAAGGGGAAGGAATGAATATGAGGATAACCGGCAGGGCGATTCCCATTTCCGTGCCTTGGCCACAAGATCGCCTTCATCCTGCCTTCGGGGCGCTGATCAAGAAACTGAACACGCCGCGAAAGGGTCATGACGGCAAACCCGCCTACCAACTGGTCGTCGCAAACGCCCTGTGGGGGCAGAAGGGGTATCCGTTCAAAGAGGAATTCACGAAAACAATCAAGGCCAACTACGACGCGGGACTTGAAGAGGTCGATTACGTCAAGGCCACCGAGGCGTCACGCAAGAGAATCAACGCCTGGGTGGAGAAAAAGACGAAGCAGAAGATTAAGGACCTTATCCCGCGGGACGCCGTCAATGGACTTACGCGTCTGGTTCTGACCAACGCCATCTATTTCAAGAGCAACTGGGGCGAAAAGTTCGAGAAGGGCGCCACCAGGGAAGGTGATTTTCGCTTCCCGGCCAGGGAGGGCGAGATGATGATGGCGGTCCGTGTCCCCTTCATGCACCAGCAGAAACGGCACGGCTACATGGAAACGGATACCTTCCAGGCGGTTGATATTCTTTACAGGCGGGGCGACCTGTCGATGACTATCTTCCTGCCGAAGAAGGTAGCCGACCTGGCGGCGTTTGAGAAGACGCTGACAGCCAAGAACCTCACTAAATGGCTGGGTCAGTTCAAGCGCGAGACGGTGAAGTTGACGCTGCCGAGGTTCAAGTTCGCCAGCCAGTTCGGCTTGGCCGATACGCTCAAGAAGATGGGTATGACAGATGCCTTCTCGCCCACGACAGCCGATTTTTCCGGCATGACGACAGCGGATAAACTTTTCATCTCGGCAGTGATTCACAAGGCCTTCGTGGCAGTCGATGAGGAAGGAACCGAAGCGGCAGCGGCTACGGCGGTCATCATGACGCTGAGGGCTGCTCCTCAGCCGCAGCAGCCCAAGGTCTTCAAGGCCGACCATCCGTTCGTATTCATGATCCGCCACCGCGCCACCGGGAGCATACTGTTCATGGGAAGGGTGATGAATCCGAAATGAAATAGCGATCAGCGGTCAGCAGTCAGCGAAGAAAAAGGGAAGAAAAAGAAGATCGGTCACTTTTTCTATTTGCTGACCGTTGATAGATGATTGCTGAATGCCGCGTTTCAGAACGCGTCGGATATGTGTTTAATTCGGGGCTTTTCACCCTCGCAGATTATAACGGATACGATATCGAAACGGGCGGCGTAGTCGTTTGTGTCGTGGTGGGCGAGATAATACCTGGCTGTGCGGGTCAGTTGCCGCTGCTTTCGGCTGTCCACAGCCGATTCCGGCTCTACATAACGAGCGGATGAGCGAGTCTTTACCTCGACGAATACGATTGTTTCGGCTCCGCCGTTGCTACGAGTTGAGCGGTCCAGCGCAATAATGTCCACTTCACCCATCGGGCAGCGATAGCTGCGAGCGAGGATTTTTAAACCATTCCGTCGCAAATATCGCGCAGCCAGTTTTTCCCCCTTATGTCCCAGCGATTTGTCGGACATGATAATCGTTTGAGAGGATTATTCTTTTTCGGGTTTTTCTTCGCTTACGGGTTCGCTGTCGGTTTGGGGTTCGTCGGCGGCCTGTGTTTCCTCTTCGATTTTAGATGTTTCTTCGGCGACCTGGCGGGCGGATTTGCTTACCGGTCCAATGTCGCGGAGCCGGGTGGCCTTGCCGACGCGGTCCCGCAGGTAATAGAGTTTTGCCCGGCGTGTCTGGCCTGAGCGGACGACTTCGACGTCGATCAGCGACGGGCTGTGCAGCGGGAAGATTCGCTCGACGCCCTCGTTGTTGACGATTCGACGGACGGTGAAGGTTTCGGCTACTCCGCCGCCTTTTCGGGCAATGACAGTTCCGCGGAAGACCTGGGTGCGCTCCTTCTCGCCTTCCACGATTCGCACTGAAACGTTGACCGTATCGCCGACGCGAAACTCCGGTGGATTATCCTTAACCGAAGCAGCCACCGCTTTATTCAATAATTCCTGACTCACTGTATTTCTCCAATTTAGTAATTGGTAATTGGTAATTCGTAATTCGTAATTGGTAATCCGTAACAGAGCGTCGGTTTTTTTACCAATTACTAATTACTAATTACGAATTACAAAATCCGTGCATTATTTTTCTTTCTCATATTTTTCCCACAAATCCGGTCGGCGCTGCTTTGTTCTCTCGGTGGACTGTTCTGCCCGCCAGGCGGCGATTTTTGCATGATCGCCGTTGAGCAGCACTTCCGGGACACTCATCCCGCGAAATTCTCTAGGCCGCGTGTACTGCGGATACTCCAGCAGGCCCATGCTGAAGGATTCTTCGGTTATACTTTCCGGCTCGCCCAGTGCTCCGGGCAGCAGGCGGACGACGGCATCGACCACGGCCATGGCCGGTATCTCTCCGCCGGAGAGGACGAAATCGCCGATGCTGATTTCCACGTCGGCCAAGGCCTCTCTGATACGTTCGTCGAATCCTTCGTAATGTCCGGCCAAGAGGATCAGCCTCTCGGCCCCGGCGAGTTCCGCGACCATTTCCTGGTCCAGTCGTCGTCCTTGCGGTGTAAGCATCGCCACGATACCGGGCGGTTCGGCCTCTGCCCGGACGGCCTCAACGGCGTCGAAGGCCGGCCGGCACATCATTACCATTCCCGGCCCGCCGCCGTAGGGGGCGTCGTCAACCTTGCGATAACTGTCGGTCGCAAAGTCCCTGACATTGGTCAGTTTGACCTCGACAATCCCGGCTGCGACAGCCCGACCGACGATGCTGGTTTCAAGAACCGCCCCGAACATCTCAGGAAACAGTGTCAGGATGTCGATTCGCATCGTCATGACTCGTGGGCACCATGCCCTCACGCGAAGCGGGTGGGCATGTATTGTTGTGCAAGTTCAGTACGAACATGCTCACGCCCTTCGGGCGAGAGCATGGCACCCTTGTGGGACCTGTGCCGCCTACCTCTTCACGACGATACCGTTTTTTGTCAGCAGGTCTCGCACCGTATCGCTTGGCTGGGCGCCCTGACCGAGCCAGTATTCGATCCGCTCGCGCTTGAGCGAAACCTGTTGGTCGGTCGTCTTGGCCAGCGGATCGTACCAGCCGAGTTCTTCAAGGACGCGTCCATCCCTGGGCCGGCGCGAATCAACCGCATTAATCCGAAAAAAGGCGCGATGCCGTCTGCCGAATCTCTTCAATCGCAATTTTACTGCCAAAGGTTCTCTCCGTATATTTTACCGCACCGCAACGTGGCGTTATCGTTACAGACTCCGCCCGCGACGCGCGAAGGGATGATTATATCAGTGAACAAGCCGACATCAAGATTTTTTTACCTGTAAACAAGCCAGTCGTTGCTACTTGCGGCACGGGCATTTCGCCCGTGTTTTACAGAAATCGACCAACTCGAAGAACACGAGCAAGACGCCCGTGCCACCATTAACTATCGAAACGCATCTTGCTGGGCGGAATCTTGAAATAACGGGAAAACTCCCGGCTGAATTCGTGTACGCGAGGATATCCCAAATAAGCCGCTATTTGTGAAATCCCCATATTTGAATACAGCCGAAGCATCCGAGCCTCTTCCATACGAAGCATCCTCAATCGTTGCATGGGACTCATATCTGTAACCTTACGGCACAGGCGAACTACCTGCGTCCTGCTGCAATTACCTATCTCGGCTAACTGGTCGAGCGTCGCCCTGAAAAGAAGGTGCCGGCGAACATGCTCCTCTACATGCCACCATTGGCTGCCGCTTTGTGTCAGGGTTTTGCTGTTACCGGACACCGTTTCGATCGACACCAGCAACTTGCACAAAGCGGAATACATTTTCAATTTTCGAATGATTGTATCAGAAGAAATAGACGCCTCGTAGAGCAACTTGAAGTTGCGGTGTATCCGTGGCGTAACCCGTATGACGCGGGACTCCATAGGCAATAACGGAAGCAGATCGGGCGCCAGAAAAGCGGCGGAATAAAAGACGCAGCGTTCGCTTTTGTCGGATATCACGAAATCTTCCGACTCGTAGTATGCAATCAGGTCTCCGCCGGTAACGTCGAATTCTTGTCCGCTTATGCTGTAATGCCTGATTCCCTCAAGATACAACTGTATCGTATGTCCAGGCGGTGCGTGGCAATGTAGGTTTTTCCTGGGTGTTTGATCGAATTTCCAAACTCCTAAAATGCTCTGAATAACTAAAGGTTCCGGCATGGAAATATACCTGAAATCGGTCGGTTTGGGTTATTGGTTATTGGGTTCATCGTAATCGATACAACCCTCCCAAACAAACAATTTTAAGTGCCCGTAGGCTAACATTTTACTCCATATTCCCGCTTTTACCCCAATATTGCGGCAAAATCATTAAAAAAAAAAGTTCTAAATGCGAAAGGTTATGTTCTTCCTGCTAAAGACAGATTCTCGATCCTGCTCTATTATAGAAGAACAATTGAGGATGCTAAACAATTAGGAAAGGAGAGCGTTCGATTGCGGACTTTTAGCCGCGAACCACGCGAACAAAAGCAAGAGGATTCTAACTAAAAGATTTCGTTCGTGTTCGCGCTGGTCGGGGCTACCGGAATCCAAGATAAGGAGATGCGAATGGAAAGAAAGAAGTGAGCAGTATTGTTTGAAGCGGTGGAGCGTTTTTGTCGGCGGCGTGTTGCCGCCGGGGCGCTTCGCAGGGAACTCAGATTATGAGGAGAGGAAAGATGAGG
>DAOWOP010000212.1 GCA_030642005.1 Planctomycetales bacterium | reverse complement strand
CTGCTCGTCCCGCTGGCAGACTTGCTGCCGGCGGTCGAACGACTCCGGCTGGACTTCTGGGCCGTGCTCGTGGTCCTGCTCGTCCCGCTGGCAGACTTGCTGCCGGCGGTCGAACGACTCCGGCTGGACTTCTGGGCCGTGGTCTTGGTCCTGCTCGTCCCGCTGGCAGACTTGCTGCCGGTTCTCGACCTGCTGTTGGTCTTCGACCTGTTCTGCCTGGCAGAAGTTGTGCGGCGAGACCTTTTGCTCTTGCTTCCTGTGGTTGCACTCGGCATTGCTGATTCTCCTTGTACTGGGGGACTCAGGCGTCCCTGTAACCATGTCCGATAAAACCTCTTTACTGAACCGCACATCGGTTCTGCGCCGCGCATTCTTTACTTACAAAACAATCAAACTTCGGGTCTAAGGGTATCTTGGCGCTCCACTGCTATTTTCATAGTTGCCGCGTTTATCCAACTGGTCGGCGCGGCGTTCAGCAAGACGGGAATTGACGAACCGGATGCGTGGGCGTTATTAAGAGTCTTATGCGAGTTGTCGTTACCGGACAGGTCGGGATGGACAAGAAGGCTTTTCTCGAGCGGGCCGTTGCCGCTGCCGGGCGGGCGGGCTGTGAGGTTACGCTTTGCAACATCGGCGAGCGGATGTACGCCGAGGCCCCGGACGTCCCGGCTGGGAAAATCCTCGACCTGCCGCTATCGCGATTGAACACGCTTCGCCGAAGCGTATTCAAGGATATACTCGCCGCCGGCGCCGCCGGCAACATCATCGTCAATACCCACGCCACCTTCCGCTGGCGCCACGGGCTGTTCTACGCCTTCGATTACGACCTGATGGGCGAACTGGCCGCCGATGTGTACGTAACTCTCGTCGATAACATCGACCGCGTACACGCTCGCCTACTCCGCGACGGGCACACCAATCACACGCTCAAAGACCTGATGGTCTGGCGGGAAGAAGAAATCATGGCCACCGAACTGCTCAGCCAGATCGTTCGCGGGCATGGATGTTTCTACATTTTCTCTCGCGGCCCGGACGAACGGGAAGATAACGACCCCGCCGAAATGCTGGCAAGGCTTACCTCGAATAGGCAGTGGAAAAAGGCCTACATGAGTTTCCCGATGACCAACGTTGGCGATGCCGAAACAAACATGCAGATTCAGCAGTTCCGCGCGGAGATGAAGCGGCATTTCATCTGCTTCGACCCCGGCGACCTGGAGGAAAAACACCTTTGCGGCCTGGCGCTGGCCGCCGCTGAGGCCGGAGACCGCTTCGTTACACTGAACGTGCATGGAAAGGAAATACGCATCGAGACAATCGAACTGCTGGCGATCCTGCCGGACATCGACGGGCAGATATACGCCCGCGACTTCAAACTCATCGACCAGTCCGACATGATCATCTCGCTGATACCGGCTGTGCCCACCGGCGACGGGTCGGCCACACGCCCGGGCATATCCTCCGGCGTCGAGCGCGAACTCCAGCACGCACACGAAGCCGCCAAAGACGTCTTCGTTATCTGGACCGCCGAAGCGGACCCATCACCGTTCATCACCGAAACCGCCACACGCCTGTTCCGCTCGGTCGGCGAGGCCGTCGAGTACTTCATCGAAAACGACTACATCCCCGACGCCTCCCCCGGACGACTATTCGGGTAATACAGGTGGGTAAGCAGAGAGGCGATAAATCGCAATTTCGGATTATGAAACGGGGAAAAGTGAAGGTTGAGAGGCAGCGGTTTTCGCCCGGCATTCAATGATTTCACAGTAGTCAGGATTAATCTCAAAGGCAATAAAACGTCTTTCGTTCCTGATACAAGCCTCTATCGTTGTTCCGGAACCGGCGAACGGGTCCAAAACGACACCGCCTGCCGGGCAACTTGCTTTGACCATCCGCTCTACAATCTCCAGCGGTTTTTGCGTGGGGTGGTCTTCTCTTTCTCTATGTTGAGCGTGCAGGCGGGAAACCGACCAGACATCTTTGGGATTGTATCCTATCTCCAGCCATTTTTTGCCGACGAATATAGAGCGAGTGCGGGCTTTTTTAGTTTCCGGGTCGTAGGGGATTCTCACAGCATCGAGGTCGAAATAATATTCCGGAATTTTAGCAAAGAAACCAATGTTGTCGTGAACAGACGAGAACCTTCTTGTGCTTCCGCCCATGCTCGGAACACGACGATCCCAAATAATCTCGTTAAGCATTATCAATCGGGTCTTAAGAAACGTGAATATTTCCGGGCTGTATCTCCACGTCAGAAATATATAAAGACTTCCGGTATCCTTGAGTTTGGGAATCGCCGCTCCCAGCCATGTTTGAGACCAATTCAGATAATCCGACGGCGACATTTTGTCCGAGTCGTTTCCGTAATCCTTGCCCAAACAGTACGGAGGGTCCGCAACAATCAAGTCGATACTGTTATCCGGTATCCAAGTAAAACCTTCAAGGGCATCTACACATTGTGTAGTGTCGAGCAGATTTTCCATGTTCATTGCGATTACTCCAGGACAATGCTCTTGGAATTCTCTCGCAAGAGCCGCAGAAACACCCTTCGTGAACGGCAGATCGGTTCGTGTTTATAATACGCCTGTATTTTATCATTTCGCGGATTCACGTAAATCGGCAGGAATTGTGGTGAGAATACGTGGATATAGTCAGGCACAAACGAAATCTTTATGTTCTGAAAGACTACTCCGAAACAGGCGTATATCAGGCGGTAACCCTTGTTAACCTTGTACTGCATATACAACTTTTCCACCGCGGTGATATCATTCTTGTTATCCCTGGTTTCGGCATTTGTAATCTTGACGTTCACGAAATACTTATGCTCTCCCTTTGTAATCACGCAGTCCGTGCAGGCAGGTATCGGGCATATTGATGTCGATGTCATCCAGCCCCAGAGGCTTGGCGTGATATTTCGCCTGCTGCGTTATGGCCTGCTCGACAATCCAACTTACTGAACGGGTATGCGGTTTAAGACCATAAGGCAGAACCTTTTTGTCCGTGATATTGAACGAAGGGAGAATTTTCACCGTTTCCAGAAAAACGGACTTCACATCCTCCAGTTCAGCCTTGATGATTTGGGTTTCGCTTGGCATCTACTGCGTGTCTTGTTTTTTGTAGTTTCGGAAAATCGAATCCGTTCACGGGTCATTAGACATGGATGTTGCTGCGATGTCAATCTGTTGTCGGGCGAAATCGTTCTGATGCAGCCGGGAAATCTTCATCAAAATCCTTGACAAGCCTGAAAGAAACGCCATAATGCGGTGCTCTTTTCGTGTTTGGGTTTTTTTGGTAACGGATAAACATAATGAAGACATACATGGCAAAATCCGGCGAGGTTGTCGCCAAGTGGCATCTGGTCGATGCCGAGGATAAGATTCTTGGCCGGCTGGCGACGAAGGTCGCCATGATCCTCATGGGCAAACACCGCCCGGAGTACACGCCGCACGTGGATACGGGCGATTTCGTAATCGTCGTTAACGCCGAGAAGGTCCGCATGACCGGAAAGAAATGGACGGCCAAGCAGTACGACTGGTACACCGGCTATCCCGGCGGGCATAAGTCCTTGTCGGCTGAGGAGATGCGAGAAAAACACCCGCATAAAATCGTCTTCGAGGCCATCCGGCGGATGCTGCCGAAGAACCGCCTGGGAAAGCAGATGTTGACGAAACTGAAGGTCTATGCCGGGCCTGAACATCCCCACCAGGCCCAGCAGCCGGTGAAACTCGAACTGTAAACGCGAATGGCGCGAATGAAGACGAATTCGCGCGAATGAAAAAGAGGTCCAGATTTATGACAGAAGCAGCGCCTGAAAATAACGAGATCGAAGCGGCCGCCGAACCGGCCTCTACCAAACCGGCCCCCGCCGAAGCGCCGGCGACTGATGCGCCCAAGACATACATCTGGGGCACGGGCCGGCGGAAAAAAGCCGTCGCCCGCGTCCGTATCCGCTCCGGATCGGGCAAGGTGCTTATCAACAAGCGGTCGGTCGAGGAATATTTCACGTCCGACCGCGACCGCCAGGCGGCAATAAGCCCCCTCGCCACCGCCCAACTGACGAGCAACTACGACGTCTGGGCCAACGTCAACGGAGGCGGACCCACAGGGCAGGCAGACGCCGTCATGCTGGGACTGGCAAGGGCGCTGATAAAGGCTGCCCCGGAAGTTACCGAGTCGCTGCGCGAAAAGGGCCTGCTGACACGCGACGCCAGAATGAAGGAACGGAAAAAGTACGGGCAGAAGGGCGCACGGAAACGCTTCCAGTTCTCAAAACGGTAAAATTACCAACAACGAGTATCACGAAGCCCCGGCGCCTTTCCACGTCGGGGTTTCTTTTTAAAAACAGGCAATAGGCATCAGGCACCAGGGACCAGGCAAAACGGACCAAAGACAAACAGCAGGAGGAGGAGTAATGAAAGATGAACGAGATACGGAGTTATAGGGATTTAATAGCATGGCAGAAGGCTATGGCGTTGGCAAAACGTGTGTACGGAGCAACCGGGTTGTTTCCAAAGGAGGAAATGTACGGGTTAACACAGCAGAGTAGTGCAACATAGTTTCTGTAATTTCGTTTGCCTCAATCATAACCGCGTAGCCTGAATCGGAAGGAGCCCCGGAGGGGCGACTGGAGATTCAGGCTACGCGACGATCCGATTCATCCACCGTCTCCAACGAAACCGAT
>DAOWOP010000123.1 GCA_030642005.1 Planctomycetales bacterium | reverse complement strand
CGTAATTGGTAATTCGTAATTGGTAATTCGTAATTGGTAATTGGAAATCCGGTTGCTTTTTGTTTTTCACGGTATTCCGGTCTTTCCCTTGGTCCCTGTTTTCAAACACAAACGCTGTTTGACAACTACCGTTTCGAGAACATAGCATAGCATGTCTATCGTATCTGGAAGAATGGGATAATGGAACCAATAGCCGTCATAAGCGACATCCACAGCAATCTTGAGGCCCTCACGGCGGTTCTTGATGACATATCCGCCAAGGCGATCCGACAGATTATCTGTCTTGGCGACATTGTAGGTTACGGTCCCCAGCCGGCGGAATGTCTGGACCTGGTGCTGGATCGCTGCCGGATTACGCTTATGGGTAATCACGATTTCGCGGTGATGTACGAGCCGAACAATTTCAATTTCGGCGCGGAGGGCGCTTGTTACTGGACTCGCAAGGTGCTTGAGGCTGAAACCGACAAGGCCGCCCGTCGCCGCCGATGGGAGTTCCTCGGGAACCTGCCCGTCAAGAGCGTCCTGTCGGCGGATGAGTGTCCTGTCGGTCAGACTGTGCTGGTTCACGGCTCGCCGCGCCGGCCTATTAATGAGTACATCTTTCCCGACGATGTTTATAATGCTCCGAACAAGATTCAAGGCATGTTCGAGCGGTTTGAGAACATCTGCCTGATAGGCCATGCTCACGTGCCGGGCGTGTTCCTTCCGACGCCCGACTTTTACAGCCCCGACGAACTTGGCGGGGTCTATGAATTGGACGACCACAAGGCTATGATTAACGTCGGTTCTGTCGGCCAGCCGAGGGACCGCGACACCCGCGCCGGTTACGTGATCCTCCAGGAGCGGCAGGTGCGTTTCGTCCGTGTCGCCTACGACGTGGAGGCGACGATCTCGAAGGTCCACGCAATCAGGGAACTTGACAATTATCTGGGAAATCGCCTGCGAGAGGGCAGGTAGGGGCTTCGGAAGTGAACTATCGACAACTCATACTGGTTGTTTTGCTGATCGCCGCCGGACCGATAATGCTGATGTGGTATCTTCAGCAGAAGCCGGCGGCATCAATACCTGCTTCTGCGCCTGCTGCATCGAGTAAGCCGGCGGACCCTGCACCGGCGGCAACGACAAAGCCGGCGAGACCGACTGAAATAAAACCGCTACAACCGGCCGCGGCGGCTATCAGGAAAGAGCCTTCTCGAACGAGTTGGCCTGTAAGTAAAAGCCCCGTCCACGAAATCGTTCTTGGCTCTAACGACAAGACCGACGGTTTCAAACTCCAGGTCTGTCTGACCAGCCTGGGCGCTGCGGTCAAAACAGCAAAACTGACCGATTACTTCGCTACGGTCGCCGATAAACGAAGATGCAAGCGTGCAAAAGACCACGAAGCCTACCTCCGGGCGGTCAGCGAAGATGCGAAACTCAAAGGCCATTACAGCCTGCTCAACCCCGTCATCGCCGGCGACCGAAAGTTTTATCCGCTGGCGACGCGGCGGATCACGATTATCGCCGACGGCCGGCGGATACCGCTGAACCTTTCAGGCCCGCGATGGTCGGCCGGCGAGGTGCTGACGGAAAAGAACGAAAAAGGCGAAATCACAAGCGAAAGCGTAACATTTCAGGCAACGATTTTTCGGAATGAAGAGCGGATTCTGCTGCTGAAAAAGACGTACACACTCCGGACGGGTAGTTATTCGATAGACGTTCGCCTGGAGGCGGTGAACCTCTGTAAGACCGACAAGGTGGAGTTCTCGCTGACGCAGTTTTCGGCCACAGGCCTGTCGAAGGAGGACACCCGCAGCGACATGCGTATGCTGGTTTACGGGCAGTACGAGGACGGCGACGTGAAGGTTGAGACCGTCTCGTCCGGGGATGTCGGCAAGATGACACCGGGGCTTGCCGACGCCAGGGACCTGGGCCGAAGCGACGCCGCCGAGCCGGTCCTGTGGGTCGGTCAGGCCAACAAGTTCTTCGCAGCCCTGGCGTACATCGTCCCGAAAGAGGCCGGGAAACTCACCGCTCCGGGGGCCGAGGCCGCCTTTTTCGGCGCGGCGCTGGAAGAAACGGGGCGACCGCAAACGTCCCTGGCGGGGATGAACCTCGGGCCGTATGAACTGAAACCCGACGGCAGCACGGATGTCCGCCTTGACCTGTTCGCAGGCCCGAAGAAGCGCGACCTGTTCGACGATACGCCGCTGTACCGGAACCTGAACTATAGGGAAACAATAGATTTTGGCTGGTGTGCTTGGGAGCGGCTGTCGTTTGGGATGATGTGGCTGCTGGATTTCTTCAGCAGCCGGGTAACGATGGGCAACTACGGGCTGGCGATTATCCTGCTGGTGATACTCGTGCGAATCTGCCTCCATCCGCTGATGAAGAAGCAGCAGGTCTCGATGATGCGGATGCAGAAACTCGCCCCTGAGATGGAAAAGGTCAAAAAGAAGTACGCAAACGACAAGGTCAAACTGAACGCGGAGATGATGAAGTTGTACAAGACCCAGGGCACCACGCCCTTGCTGGGTTGTCTTCCGATGCTCCTTCAGATGCCGATCCTGATTGCCCTGTGGACGAGCATCAACGCCTCGGTGGAACTGCGACATGCGGCCTTTCTGCCTGTGTGGATTATCGACCTTACCGCCCCGGACAGACTGATACCGTTCAGCGGAGGAGGCTTTAATATCCCGCTGGTCGGCTCGATGATAGGGCCTGTTACCGGGTTCAACCTTCTGCCGATCCTGTTGTGCGTGGTGATGTACTTGCAGATGAAGATGAACCCGCAGATGAGCGGGGCATCCGCTACGCCGCAGCAGCAGAGTTCTCAAACGATGATGAAGTTCATGATGCCGGGAATGATGCTGGTATTTTTCTACAACGCCGCATCCGGGCTGACGCTGTACTTTATGACCTCGACATTCGCAGGCCTGGCCGAACAGTACATCATCCGCAAGCATATCCGCGAAGCCGAAGCCGCCGAAGCCGCCGCCCAAACCACCGTGGCGATGCCCGGAAAACGCTTCCGAGGCCAAAAGCCCAAAAAGCCCAAAGGCCCGTTCCAGGTAAAGCGGTAGCCGGTAGTCAGTAGCCGGTAGTCAGTAGGAACGAAAGAAGATACTTACGCGGCGTCAATAGTACAACAGAGCCGAACGGCAAACCAACTCTCGGCATTGGCTCGCCGTTCGGCTCTGTTTTTAAGGCGTGGAGATAGACTATCCGCTGCTTTATTGAGACTTGGGGAAATATACCGACACGCCCGCGGCGTTGGCGGCGATGAGTTTGCCGTTCACGCTGATGAGGTTGCCCAGAATCGCGTCGGGCTGCTTCACCGGCAGGCGGGTAACGGAAAAATCCTTCAGCGATACGCGGATAATCTCTCCTTTTCCCGACGCCAGAATCGCGTCGGTCGTAACGGCAGGTCGGCCATGGACGCCGCTGACCTTTTTGCCCGTCCAGACCTCCTTGCCGGTGGCTGCATTAATAATGCGAAGCCCCTTACCCGACAGTAACAGGCGCGAACGGTCCACGGCGGTCAGGTTACGCAGACCTCGACGGTCGGCGCTCCAGTCCAACTTGCCGGTATCGGTCCGAAAAGCCAGTAGTTTATCGCTGTCGGGGGGCAGACAGATTACCCTGCCCTTGGTTACTATAACGGGATTCGGCGGAAAGGATGTGGACGGTATGGTGGTACGCCTGCTGCCCAACCGGGTAACGCTGCTTTCGTACTGGTAGGCCCATAATGGCCGGCCGGTATCGGCCTCGAACGCGGCCGCCACACCGACGTTGGTAACGACGAAGACCTTTCCCGCCGCCACAGCCAGCGGGCTGTCCCGACCTTGCCAGTAGCCCCCATACCTGGCGGAGGGCGCCACAGGTATCTGGCCGACCATCGCCTCCCAGACCGCCCGCCCGCTTTCGGCGTTCAGACACACCAGGTGATGAGTCTTCATGTATTCGACCACAACGTACACCCGACCGGCAACGTAAGTCGGGGCGGTCAGAAACTTCCCGCCGCGAAGCAGTTCGCTGGACCCCTTCCCCTGACCGACCTGCCAGAGGAGCCGACCATCGTCGGACAGCGAAAACGCTGCCAGCAGGGAGGTGCCGGCGTACTTCCGGGACGCCCCGGACCCCCGCGCCAGCGCGTAATTATAGGCCGTACTGTCGTAGAGAAAATCTCCTACCGCGAAGACCTTCTCCTCCCCCGCCGTCAGCGTCCACCGTCCCCGATCCCCCACCGGCGGGGACAATCTCCCATAATAGTAATTGCGCCTGCCGATTGCCGGGCGGTACAGGCTGAAGGCGAAGGTCTGCCACAGTTTTTCGCCGGTCAGCAGGTCGTGCGCGGCAATGCCGTCGGCGGTGCGGTACAGAACCGTCGTGCCGACGACGATCGGATGGACATGAGCCGCCATGGTACTCCGCCGGCTCCGCCCGCCGGTTCGAGAGGTAAACACCACCCGCCCCTCACGCAGCGCCGGATTCGAGACGGTCCGCTGACCGCCGCGGACAACGTTGCGGACAATAATAGTACTCAGTGCCGCCTTGACATTGGGATTGTCTTTGAGTTTTCCGCCGGGTCTGGTCCAGCGCGGTGTAAGTATGGGCCGGCAGGGACTCATCACAGCCACCGAGTTGGGCGCACCGGCTAGGCAAGGCCAGTCGTGCTGAAGGCGCGGTCTGGCTGGCGGCGGCTTGGCGAGAATCCGACGCGCAAAGACAGCGACGTCCTGCTCTTTCCCGCCCAGGACCGCGCGGGAATTCGGATACCGATTAGTCAGCATCTCCATCGCCTTGGTCGCAGGGACTGACTCACCGGCGAAATGATGCGCGATGACAATCTTCGCCAGCAGCACCGGCCTATCCTTGATGTGAAAGGTCGAAATAATCCTGCCCCAGTAATAAGCAGCCTGGGAAAACTTGCCACGGTCGAACTGTATCCCGCCGAGCAGGTTCAAAGCCTTATTGCCGTAACTGGTGTGACGGTATCGGGCGATGATGTTTCGCAGGGCTGATTTGTCGAACCGCTCGGCGGCGGCGCGAAAGAGCCGCTCGGCCTTGGGATCGTATAACCTCCGATACAATTCCATCCCCTCCGGCGGCAACTGACCGATTACCTCGTTGACCTTGACGGTCAGGGAAACGAACAGACGCGGATCCTCGGTGGGCACAAAGCACCGTTTGCGCCGGTCCAGCAAGCCCTGGAGAATCTTGATCGCACCGGCGTAATCCTTCCTGGCGGCCGAGGCCTCCGCCTGGCGGACGTAGCCGACCGACTCTTCATCGACGTCAATCAACGGGGGCGGCTTGGTTTTGCCTTTGGCGCCTTCGGCTGCGTGAGTTGTCGGCAAGGACAAACCCGTTGCGGCAACGAGCAGAAAAAGGATATAGACGTTCTTGCGGTTCATCTTTACATATTATCAGAAAAATCGGCGGCATGTTCAATCGGGAATGCAGAGGAGAGCCGTCTTAAAGATTTTCCATAAAATCCTTGGGAGTAACCTTGGCCTGGCGCAGGATGCCTCTCAGCGTTCCGATTGCCAACTCGCGGTGAAGCGGCACCGTACAACCGACATCACCGGACGGCGCCCGCTTCTTTAGGACAATATGACTACCACGCTGTCTAACCTGAACGAACCCCATCTTCTCAAAGGCGCGGATCGTTTCACGCCCTGAAACCCGTTTCAATTTAGACATTTACCGCCGCCTCGAACGTCGTCAACAACGGATGAGACATCTCATGCAACGGAAATTCTTCCAGGTACAATTCCGTCGCCTCCTTGAGATTGGCCAAAGCCTCTTCAATTGAGCGTCCCTGACTGACGGTTTCAAGTTCCGGGCATTGGGCTACATACAGGTCGCCCTCCTGATGAATGACCGCAGTGAAGGTTTTTTCCTTTGTCATAACGTGCTCCTTCTGATGCGACCATCATAAACCCCGCAACCCCGCCAATCAACCTCTACGGTTCCTGTTGTTACACGGAAGTGGGCGTTCCGTCGGCGGCGGATGCGCCGGAGCGGTCGGCTTGGATGGAATGTTGGAGTGCGTACCAGTCTTCGAGGCTCATCATGCACTCGCGGGCCTGCGAGCCTTTGTAGTCGCCGAGGATTCCGGCTTCCGCCATCTGGTCCACGATTCGGCTGGCCCGGCTGTAGCCGACCTGGAGGCGGCGCTGAAGCAGCGAAACGCTTCCGCGCTGGCTCGAGAGGATGATCTCGACGGCTTCGTTGAACATTTCGTCGCGCTGCCCGTCGTCGGCGCCGGTCTTGGCGGTCTGAATTTTGACCAGTTCGTCCAGATACTCCGGCTCGCCGAGGCTGCGGACGTAGTGGACCAGCGCGCGAATCTCGCCTTCATCGACGTAGGTCCCCTGTGCGCGGACGAGGTTGGACGTTCCAGGCTGGAGGAACAGCATATCGCCCTGACCGAGGAGTACCTCTGCGCCGTTCTGGTCGAGGACGATTCGGCTTTCCTGGCGCGAGGCGACTCGGAATGAGCATCGGCAGGGGATGTTGGACTTTATCAGCCCCGTTACCACGTTGACGCTGGGCCGCTGGGTAGCGATTATCATGTGGATTCCGACGGCGCGGGCCTTTTGGGCAACGCGGATGATGTGCCCTTCGACCTCCTTGGAGGCCGTCATTATCAAATCGGCCAATTCGTCGATGATGAGGACATAGTAAGGCATGTGGGTGATAACATGGGCCTTTTCCTCGGCTGTTTCGGCGGCGAATCGCCGGTAGAGGTCGGCCTTGCCCAGGCGGTTATACCCGGCGATGTTGCGAACACCGGCCTCCTTGAGCATTTCGTACCGCTCGTCCATCTTCGTGGCGACCCATTCGAGGATGTCCTCGACGCGGCGCATGTCGTTGACGATCGGGCAGAGCAGGTGCGGAATCTTCTCGAAGGCCGCCATCTCGACCATCTTCGGGTCGATCAGTATGAATCGCACGTCGTACGGCGTTCGTGTCATCAGCATCGCGGCGATCATAGCGTTTATCGAGACGCTCTTTCCTGATCCGGTGGTCCCTGCAAGCAGCATATGCGGCATGGCCGCCAAGTCCGAAACAATCGGCTCGCCGGAGGCGTCCTTGCCGAGGTACAGCGGCAAGCGCATCTGTTCGGAGGAGTCCGGGGCAAGGTTCATCAGTTCCTTCAGGCGGACGATCTCCTTGTCCAGGTTGGGCACCTCGATGCCGACGGTGTCGCGTCCGGGGAGCGGGCTGACCACGCGAACGCCCGGAACCGCCAGCGCCCGGGCAATGTCCGGCGCCAGCGACGAAATCCGGCTGACCTTCACGCCCGGCGCAAGCGACAGTTCAAGCAGCGAGATGACCGGGCCTGTCATGTGGCTGACGACATCGGCGTCCACGCCGAAATCATCCAGCGTCTGCTGAAGGATGGCGCGTTTCTCGGTAACCAGCGTCTCCTGGCTTTCGAGGTATCCCCCAGCCGGGTCGGACAGAAGGTCCATGTCGGGCAGTTCGTATTCACCGGCGGCCTTCGGGCCCCTGGCCTTTGCCGACGGGGAAGGTTTGGTCTTCGCCGGCTTGAGCTCGGCAGGCGATACAGCCTGGCGAGGAGGCGCGACGGCGGCGCGAAGAGGAGATTCCCTTTCGGGCCTGGGTCGGGCGGTAGCGCGCCTGACCGCTTCTTCAAACGAGGCGGGCTTCCGCCGCGAACGGAGTTTCCCCACCAGCGCGGGCAGTTTCAGCACGAGGCTGTCGGCCAT
>DAOWOP010000108.1 GCA_030642005.1 Planctomycetales bacterium | reverse complement strand
GTTCGTGCCGGGGTGTCGATTGTCGAACCGTCTGGAGGCCCTTCCGCTACGCTCCAGGGCCTCCAGACGGTTACGTGAACCTATGAAAAAGTGTAAACCATGTGCCCGGTACAAAGTGTAAAGCATGTTTCCGGTTGCACAGTCCGCCAGCCCTACGGGCTTATCAAAATCGGTTAGTTTGAGTGTATAAAAGACTGGAGCATAACGATGGAAGAAACCTTGAAAGAAGCCTTACTCGACATTCGGTCTAAGTTGCAGAATCAGGTTTACGCAAACGAAGAACATGTTCGTTTGTCGCTGGTAGCGAGGGTTCTGCAAAAATTACAATGGAATATATGGAATCCTAAGGAAGTTAATACCGAATTTGCAACTCTTCCTGAGGAAAACAAAAAGAAGGTGGATATTGCGCTATTTCTAACACCTCGCCAGCCGTCTGTATTCATTGAGGTTAAGGCCTTGGGGAAGATCGAGATTAACTTAAGAGAAATTGAGCGTCAGTTGCGAGATTACAATACTAATATGTCTTCTGATTTCTGCATAATCACAGACGGTTGTGTGTGGAAATTCTACTATCCACTAACGCGGGGGGAATTTAGCGACAAATGCTTCAAGACTTTAGACCTTTTGAAAGACGACGTAGATGAAATCGAAGATACACTCCAGATGTTCTTGGGTAAGTCATCAATCAAAAGCGGCGAAGCGAAACTTAAGGCTAAGGACCTTCTGGATTTAACGCAAGTAGAAAAGGCCATGGAAAGACGCTTTCCTGAGGCGCGTAAACTAGCCCAACAGAATCCATTAATCAGTTTAGCGGATGCGCTCGTTCAATCGGTAAAAGAGGAAGGTTATTCCGTTTCTAAAGAAGAAGCGGCCAAGTTTATCCAAAAAATTGGAATTGGTAGAGGTGAGAAAGATACTGTTTCAACACGAGACAAAGATGAGTCAGGATCTCAAGATTTGCACGATGTAATCAAACTCGACCCGCGTAATCCAGAAAGTCTCAGTTTTACGGGGAGCGTTGAAGGCCAAGTGGCGGAAACGAAATTCCGTAAATGGAAGGGGTTGGTACATACAGCCGTCGAAAAGGCCTGGCGGCGGGGAATACGACTCCCACAGTTGCGAAGTTGGGTTAGGGTGGTAGAAGGCACAAAAACGAACGAAGGTTTTACTCCGATTCAAGAATTAGGCATTTCTGTAGGAGGCTATTCAGCAAACGACTCTTGGAGAATCTCATTTGAGATTGCCCAAAAGTTAAAAATGCCAATAAAAGTGGCGTTTTATTGGCTCGAAAATGAAGGGGCCGCTCATCCGGGGAAGAAAGGTGTATTGCAATGGTTCCCGCAAACATAACAGAGGTTATTTTCATGCCGAAACATGCTGACATCGACAAGGTAATGATTATCGGTTCAGGCCCGATTGTCATCGGGCAGGCGTGCGAGTTCGACTATTCCGGCACGCAGGCGTGCAAGGCCTTGCGCGAACTGGGCTACAAGATTGTGCTGGTCAACTCCAACCCGGCCACCATCATGACCGATCCCGGTATGGCCGACGTTACGTACATTGAGCCGCTGACGCTTGAGGCCATGACTCGCATCATCGAGGCTGAACGTCCCGACGCGCTGCTGCCCAACCTCGGAGGGCAAACCGCGCTGAACCTGTCGTCGGAACTTCACAAAGCCGGCGTGCTGGACAAGTACGGCGTGAGGGTCATCGGCGTGCAGGTGGACGCCATCGAGCGCGGCGAAGACCGCATCGCTTTCAAAAAGACGATGAACAGCCTCGGTATCGACGTGCCCCACAGCACGGCTGTTTTCAACGTCGATGACGCCGAGAAGGTGGCGGATGAACTGGGATATCCGGTCGTAATCCGTCCGGCCTACACTATGGGCGGCGCCGGCGGCGGGCTGGTATATAACGTCGAGGAACTCCGCATCGTCGCCAACCGTGGCATCGCTGCAAGCCTTATCGGGCAGATACTCGTGGAGGAGTCCGTCCTCGGCTGGGAGGAACTGGAACTGGAGGTCGTCCGCGACGCCAAGAATCAGATGGTCACCGTTTGTTTCATCGAGAATGTCGATGCGATGGGCGTGCATACAGGCGATTCCTTCTGCACCGCTCCGATGCTCACCATTGACGCCGAACTTCAGCAGCGACTTCAGGATTATTCATATAAAATCGTCGAGGCCATTCAGGTCATCGGCGGGACGAACGTCCAGTTCGCCCACGACCCGAAGACCGGGCGCGTCGTGGTAATCGAGATTAACCCGCGTACCAGTCGCAGTTCGGCCCTGGCGTCGAAGGCGACGGGGTTTCCGATTGCGCTGATCTCGGCCAAACTCGCCGGCGGGATGACAATGGACGAGATTCCCTACTGGCGCGACGGCACGCTTGAAAAGTACACCCCGTCGGGCGACTACGTGGTGGTCAAATTCGCCCGGTGGGCGTTCGAGAAATTCCGCGACGCCGTGGATCAACTCGGCACGCAGATGAAGGCTGTCGGCGAGGTTATGAGCATCGGCAAGAACTACAAGGAGGCGTTCCAGAAGGCCATCCGGTCGCTGGAGGACGGCAGGGGTGGCCTGGGCTTCGCAAAGGATTTCAACGAGCGCCCGCTGGATGAACTGCTTGAGATGCTGCGCGAACCCACCAGCGAACGGCAGTTCATCATGTACGAGGCCATCCGAAAGGGCGCATCGGTCGAGCAACTTCACGAACTGACCTATATCAAGCAGTGGTTCATCGAGCAGATGGCCGAGTTGGTCGAACTGGAGGAAGAGGTTCTCAAATACAAGGGCAAGGCCCTGCCGGATGAGTTGCTGAGACGCGCCAAGAAGGACGGCTTCGCCGACAAATACCTCGCAAGGATACTGGGTCTTGCCGAGTCGGACATCCGCAGGCAACGGGCCGGTCTGGGCGTGGTCGAGGGCTGGCATCCGGTACCGGTCAGCGGCGCCGAAGACGCCGCCTACTATTACTCCACCTACAACGCCGCGGACGCAGTCGGCACCAGCGACCGGCGAAAGGTCATGGTCCTCGGCGGCGGGCCTAACCGCATTGGGCAGGGAATCGAGTTCGACTACTGCTGCGTCCACGCCGCATTCGCACTCCGCGACGAAGGCTTCGAGACCATCATGGTCAACTGCAATCCCGAGACCGTCTCGACCGATTACGACACCTCCGACAAGTTGTACTTCGAGCCGCTCACCGTCGAGGACGTGCTGAGCATCTACGAAAAGGAGAAGCCCGAAGGCGTCATCGTCCAGTTCGGCGGTCAGACGCCGCTTAACATTGCCCAGGAACTCGCCGCCGCCGGTGTCAATATCCTCGGCACCAGCCCGGACACCATCGACCTGGCTGAAGACCGCGATCGGTTCGGCAAGATGATGGACAAACTCGGCATCCCCATGCCGGAATCCGGCATGGCCAGCACGGTGGCCGAGGCTCTGGAGATCGCCGGGCGGATCGGCTACCCGCTGATGGTCAGGCCTTCGTTCGTGCTCGGCGGGCGTGGGATGGAGGTCGTCCATGACGAGCAGATGCTCCGGCAGTACGTTGCCGCCGCGGTCGATGTTACGCCGGAGCGGCCCATTCTCATCGACAGGTTCCTTGATAACGCCATCGAGGCCGAGGCAGACGCCCTCGCCGACGGAGCCGACACCTTCGTCCCGGCGGTAATGGAGCACATTGAACTGGCGGGTATCCACTCAGGCGATTCAGCCTGCGTTATCCCGCCGATCAGCATCCCGGCCAAACACCTTGAGACCATCAACGAATACACCCATGAAATAGCCCGCGAACTCAAGGTCGTGGGCGTCATGAACATGCAGTACGCAATTGCCGATGACGTGGTCTATGTCCTCGAAGCCAACCCGCGTGCGTCGCGGACGGTCCCGCTGGTCTCCAAGGTCTGCGGCATCCCCATGGCCCGCATCGCCACGCAATTGATGCTCACAAAGACGCTGGCGGAGATGAACCTCCAGCGCAAGCCAATCCCGCACTTTGGCGTCAAGGAGGCCGTCTTCCCGTTCCCAATGTACCACGAGGTTGATCCGGTCCTTGGGCCCGAGATGCGATCGACCGGCGAGGTGCTGGGCCTGGCGGACTCGTTCGGCCTGGCGTATTACAAAGCACAAGAGGGCGCCAAGCAAATCCTGCCTACCGAGGGCGCCGTCCTGATCTCTGTTTCTCCTCACGATCGCCCTGCCGTGCTCAAGGCCGCCGGCAAATTCGCGGAACTGGGCTTTAATATCCTGGCGACCGAAGGCACCGGCGCGTTCCTGATCGATAACGGGATAAAAACCGAGCCGATTAAGAAACTTCACGAGGGCCGGCCTAACATCACTGACGCTATAACCAACGGCCGGATACAACTCGTGGTCAACACGCCCATCGGCAAACTAAGCCAGTACGACGATTCTTACATCCGCAAGTCGGCCATCAAGTACAAGATACCGTACATCACGACGCTCAGCGCCGCCGAAGCCGCCGCCGAGGGCATCGCCGCCTACCGCCACAGCGGCAGCGGAATCAGAAGCCTCCAGGAGTACCACGCAAATATCAAGTAGGCGAACAGAAATACGGGCGAAATACATAAATGTGAACGTCCCGGTATTTCAGGCACGCTTCAACATCGCCACCACTCGACATGGAACGGCGCAGACGCCAGCCATCCGCAACGGCAGCGCGATAACCGTAAAGCCGCTTTCCGGTAATTTGTCCAGGTTAAGAAGATTGGCGACGATTGGTATCTCAGCCTTGAACAAATCCACAAAAAACCCCGTCGGGTTGTCGAAACCTCTGTCGTAGAGGCACATGCTGCCGCCCATAAGTTTTACGCCGTGGTCGGCCATCCATTGGGCGGCATCGCGGGAAAAGAACTTACCCTTGTCGGGGCCGGTGTCGATCAGCAAGGCCGAGCCGGGAGGCAGTGAATCACAGGCTGCCTCCAGATCGTCGGCGCAAATGCAGGAATTATCAGTCGTTATATTCAAGCAGACACCCGGAAGGACCAGGTCGCCTACGCCGACGGCGTCTGTGTCCTGGCCGTCTCTGAAGAGGTGAGAAGAATTCTCAAAATACGTTCCGGTATGCGATTTTATCGCAAGGTCGTAGGCGTAACATTCGTGCCCAAGGTATATTGGCGGGTTATCCTGCCTGGTTATTGTAACGCCGTCGGTCTCGTTCGAGCACGGAAACGACAGGTCTATAATGCATCTCGCCATACGCCTATTTCCTTGAGAATGCCCTTAAATGCCCGCACGGTTCTGGCAAACGCCGAAGGCCCCGGCGCTTGCAAGACAAACATTCCGCCGAAACTCTTACAATGGAGGATTGAGATGAGTTCTTTTATCTCGGACAGGCCTTCTTCCAGGGCGGTGCGCCTGCCTGACGCCAAGCCATCATTTATGTACAACAGACCCATGTGCCGCTTGATCCGGGTGTGGTACGTCCGCAAAAACGGGTTCTCGCCGACCTGAGCGAAGGCCAGTGGGTTGAACGCAAGTTTGACACTGCCGGATATTTTCCGTGGCAGGCCGTCGAGCATATCGGCCAGGCGTTCGCCGCCGATGAACGCATTCTCCAGGAGCACCTTAAAACCGTCTCCGGCAAGTCGTGCAATCAAATCGGCCGGGCAGGTCGATGGAACGATAAGCGTGTCGGTTCCGGCTTCTTTCAGCAAGTCCGCCGCTTCTTCAGGGGCGAGAACGGGAAGTCTGATCGCCACGGGCCTGACCTTCGCCATCCGCAGCCCCCGCAGGCACCACTTCCGCTTATCCCGCTCAATGCGGTTCCATAGAGTGTCGTTGACGCAGGAAAGCACAACGTTCTCGATGCCGAATTGCATGAGGTTGTCGATGATTTCCTCGATGTATCGGCCGGCAAATTGGCTGTCGGCAGCAAGTTGAAACGAGCACCGTCGCCATTGCGCCCGCAGGATGTCGGCCTTTTGCCGCACACCGTCCGGCAGCGACGGGTTGTCGGTAATAAAAAGCCCCGGTTCAGTTTCCAGACGCTTCAACAGCGCCTTCAGAAGCGCATTGCACGGCATCACCTGTGCAACGCACGAGCCTATGGTGGTTTTCGTTGTCAGATGCGTTTCTTCCAGCCATTTCTGGAGACCTATGAAGTTCCGGTGCGGGCCGGGGAAACAGGGCCAAGTCCCGGTCTTCTTCTTTCCCGTCGAATCGATGAAGGCACCCTTTGCCGGTTTCAGGTACGGCAGTTGCGCCAAGGCCTCGGCAGTGTGCAGAAAGGTAACGCGATCCAAATCAACGCCGAGCAGGAGTATCTTCCCGCCAAGTTCGTAGAGTTTGTAATATGGAGTGCCTTTTCCGTGGGCTGTTTTCGCATCGGCGTGACCTTCGACGAGCCACTTGGCCTTGTTTCCAATCGCGGCCACCGACGCCAGGGGATGGCCGCTTCGGACGGCGTCCTTGCGCCGCCGGAATCTTTGCGGGATGACACCCAGGTTAGTCTCGCTTTTTTCCGGGTCGAAGACCTCGTCGGTGCTTCCGAAGGTCGGAACGACAACCGTTCCGTCCGGCCCGACGGTTTCAATAATCGCGTCAATGACCGTATCGGCTCCGCCGGCGACCCAGCCAAAACTGCTGAGCGAAGCGTGCATGAAGACATGGTCGCCGCCGGCCAGGCCCATCCGTTTCAGCCCGGCGATGATGTCGGTTTTCCTGACTGTCCGTGTCATGGCAGGAGCGCCTGGGCGTTTTCGTGGAAGATTTTTTTCAGGGTCTCATCCGAAATATCCAGGTCGAGATACTTGGCGATAGCCGGTTTTATCAGACTGTCTCCGAAACCGGCGTCTGTTCCGAACAGCAACTTTTCGGCAGGGCATCGCCGAACGATTTCGGAGATGTTCCCGGCGCTCTGTGAACAGAGGCACAGATGGATATTCTCATGGCGAAGGCACGCCAGGATTGCATCCTCATAAAGGTCTTCCAGGCCTGAGTGTCCCAGGATTACGGTCGTTTCGGGTGCTTTTTCAGCGGCGGAGGCTATCTGGAGCGGCGTGCTGTATGGTGGGGTCCCGTCGTGAAAGAGTACGGGCAGGCCGAGTTCGCCGGCCTTTCGGAGTATCGGCAGGACGGCGGGATGCGTCGGAGAAAACGACTGAAGCCAGGGATGGAGTTTCAGCCCCTTCATTCCCAGGTCGCCGACCGCCCGGTCGAGTTCAGCAAGAGCAGCGTCGGTTCCCTCATTCGGCGAGACCGTACAGAACGGAACGAAGAAGTCCAGGTGATCCCTGACCCCTTCGGCCAAAAGGTCATTATGCCGGGCCGGTTCGCCAAGCAGGCCGTCGGTCGTCATTATCCAGGCGCCGGAAAGCCCCCCCGATTCGAACTCGTTGCGGATATCTTCGCCTGACCTGGGCCGGCAGCCGAAAGACGTCCCCGGAAAGTGAGTATGGGAGTCGATGACTTTCATGGATTGATCTTCCATATTCGCCTCGCGTTTTTTCGAGCGTACTTGTCGAAGTCTTCTTCCGAAAGGTTCAGCGGTTTGAGTTTTTCGAATTCGTGCGCGGGGCGAGAGCGCGGGTATCCCGTGCCGAACAGGACCCGCCCGACACCCAGTTTCTCAATAGCATCAGCCACTATCGAACTACATGCCAGGGAGGTATCCAGGAGGATATTCGGCGTCTGTTGCGCCGCCGGGACGGCATCGTAGCCGCAGAAGTCGGTCCAGCCCATGTGCCCCATCACGAACGTCGCTTCGCCGAATCGCCGGGCCAGTTCCGCCAGTTGAAACGGCATCGCACAAATCGGCGTGCCCGTGTGGCTGTAGATCGGTTTGCCATATTCCAGGCAGGCCTCGATGAGCGGATCGACGACGGACTCGGTCAGGTGAAATCCCTGGCGACCCGGATGAAGGTACAGCCCGCACAAGCCTCGCTCGAAGGCCCTCTTGAGGGTATCGACCGCCTTTTCCCCGTACCAGGGGTTTGCCACGGCCAGAGCGGAAAGCCGATCCGGATATTGTTTCACCAGGTCGGCCATCATGGCGTTGCCTTCATCGTTAAAGGCCATGACGAATTCGTCCGGCGGGGCCGCCACGGTGTGCGAAATCCCCCACCGCTCTGCCAGGTCGAACCAGGCGCTAACTTCCGACTTTGGGTTACCGGCCGGTAATCGCATGGCCGAGTCTATAATGTTCGATTGCATAGCGGCTTGTTTCATAAGTATCCTACTGCAAGCTAACGGCCTTGCCCGTTCGGAAAGATTGCTCTGCGACAAGACACATGTTCAACGCCAGAATCGATTCATCAAGGGCGGCGAGGTCAAAAGGTTCTCCGGTCATCACCTGCCTGGCGAAGTGATCGATCTCGGCGGCATATGCGTCGTGTTCGTCCGGTTCCGGACAGAAGGCCTCACCACCCTGAGGATAGACCATAAGCCGCCGGTCCTTAGAACGCCAGAAGTCCATCTCAAGAACGGCTTGCTCAAGTTCGATCGAAAAATACATTCGGAACGGATAGGAAGGCGGCATCATCACAGACGCCTCCAGGCGGACAGGAATACCCGACGGATACTCCAACTGACAGTGAACCGAGTTAAAAGCCCCGTCCTGATCCCTGCCCGAAGCCCGAACAGCCGGGGGCTTACCGAGCATTTGAAGGGTAAAATCCATGTCGTGGATCAGCATGTCAAGGACCGC
>DAOWOP010000222.1 GCA_030642005.1 Planctomycetales bacterium | reverse complement strand
GGACCCGGCGTGTTCGCTTAAGCAAGGAATGACGAAACGGCAAGCCGTAGAAATTAGGCAAGATAGGCAAGGTTGCAGGGAAAAAATCGTTCAAATCGCGCCGAATTTCGGGGAGAAATTTGCTAACTGCTTGTCATAAAAGGCGTTACACGATTCAATGTTCGTTCCCAATCTTTCCCAATCTTTCCGTAGCTTTCCGTATCTTTCCCATTCGTTCCGAATCTGTCCGTATTGTTCCGAATCTTTCCGTTTCTTTCCGGTACAGACCGGAATACAGGAATACAGAAATACCAGATTACGAATTACGAATTACCGATTACGAATGGGACGAAACATCATTGGCAGGACCGGCCTGCGACCTTACAATGCTTTCGCCATGAAACACTACTATCCCAACTTCACCGAGTTTTGCGACCTTGCCGAGCAAGGCAACACGATTCCCGTTTATCGCCAGTTGCTGGCTGACGCACTGACGCCGGTCGGCGCGTTCCAGCGGCTTGCCCATCCGCCGGGTTTCGCGCCGGCGAAAAACGCCTTCCTGCTGGAGAGCGTCGTCGGCGGCGAGAGAATCGCACGCTACTCCTTCGTAGCGGCTGATCCTGAAATCACCTTCACCGCCACACGCGACCGCGTCGTAATCGCCCCGCGCGCCGGCCAGGCTGAAAAAAAGCAATCCGACGACCCGCTGGCGGAACTGGCGGACCTGATGAAGCCATATCGCCAGGTCCACCTGACCGGCCTGCCAAGGTTCACCGGCGGGATAGTCGGATACGCCGGATACGATATGGTGCGATACTACGAGAAACTCGGCGAAGGCCCGCCCGACGACCGGTCGCTGCCCGATTTGAGTTTCGGGCTGTACCGGACGATGGTCATCTTCGACCACGTTTCCAAGACCATCAAGGTCGTCTGCAACGCGCACGTTACCGACGACCCCGGCAGCGCCTACAAAGCCGCTACCGAGTCTATCGAGCGCGCCATCGACCGGCTCGGCGGAAGCGGCTCGGCCGGCATCGGTATCGGCGAAGTTACGCTCGACCATCTGCCGCAGGCGCCGTTCGAGTCGAATTTCGCCCGCAGCCGATTCGCCGACGCCGTCGAGAAGTGCAAGGAGTACATCCGCGCCGGCGACATTTTCCAGGTGGTCTTGTCGCAGCGTCTGGCGGTGGCGACCGAGGCGGCGCCGTTCGACATTTACCGGGCGCTTCGCGTGGTCAATCCTTCGCCGTTCATGTTCCTTATGACGACGCCTGATGTAACGCTGGTGGGTTCCTCGCCGGAGATACTCTGCCGGGTCGAGGACGGCGTGGTAACTTCCCGCCCGCTGGCCGGTACACGCCCGCGCGGCGCGACCGCCGAAGAAGACGCCGCGCTGGAGGCCGAACTGCTCGCCGACGAAAAGGAACGGGCGGAACACATCATGCTGGTCGATCTGGCGCGCAACGACGTCGGGATAGTGGCTGAACCGAACACGATCGAACTGTCCGACGTGATGACCATCGAGCGTTACAGCCACGTGATGCACATCGTCTCTGACGTCAAGGGCAAACTGGCCGAGGGCAAGACGGCCTTCGACGCGCTTCGAGCGGCCTTGCCGGTGGGGACCGTCAGCGGCGCTCCGAAGGTCCGCGCGATGGAAATCATCGACGAGATGGAGCCGACCCGTCGCGGGCCTTACGCCGGCGCGGTCGGGTACGTGGATTTCGGCGGGAACATGGACACCTGCATCGCGCTGCGGACGATGGTGATCGCGGCTTCGAAGGTCTATGTCCAGGTCGGCGCTGGCATCGTCGCCGACTCGGTGCCCGCCCGCGAGTACGACGAGACCATCAACAAGGCCAAGGCGCTGCTGAAAGCGATCGAAGTGGCCGAAGCAGGGTACGGAGAATGAACATTTCAGCCCTTAGGCCTGGGCGCCGACCACGCCCGCCCCAGCGCCAACAATTCGAAAAGTACCAGCGAGGCGGTCGCGCCGATAACGTCGGCCAGCCAGTCGCCGAAAGAATCCTCCCTGCCCACCAGCGGCTGGGTTATCTCGTCAATCGCCGCGTAGGCGAGCATGGCAAAGAAGATCAATGCGATGCGTTTCAGGCCGGAAACCTGGTACGCCGACAGTGTCAGCCAAAGAACGCCGGTCAGAACGAAATAACCGACGGCATGGAGGAGTTTGTCGGAGACACCGGATTGCGGCAGGCGATCGGCAGGGGTGTGAGTGGCGATGACAGCGCCGGTCCAGACGATGAGACATAAAACCAGAACGAGGCGACGATGCAAGCCCCCAGGGCCCCTGGCGGGGATGCGCGACGGTCGATTCATTGTGCCGCCTCATGCGACGGAACGGCCGGCGGAGCGACCGGCTCGGCGTCGCCCTCGCCGACGACATCAGCAGGCATCCGGACATCGACCAGAGTTTCCCGATCTGTCTGTTCAGCAGAGTCGGCGACAAAGGCGGCGAGAAACTCATCGGCCAGCGCGGCGTAGTCTTCAGCGCCGTGGGACGACGGGTCGTAATGCCGGATGGTCGTTCCGTGGCTGGGGCACTCTGCGAGTTTGATGTTGCGGCGGATGCGGGTCTTGAAGATGTGCGCCTCCGACCACGGCGCATCGCCGCCGCTGGCGGATGCGAAAAAATTCCGCACGTCCTCGACAACCTCGCCCGACAAACGCGTGCCGGTCTCGAACATGCAGAAGATTACGCCGGCGACCTTCAGGGTCGGATTGATCCGACGACGCACCAGCGAGACGGTCTCCAGCAGTTGCCCAAGCCCCTGGAGGGCGAGGAAGTGTGGCTGGAGCGGGATCAGGACTTCGCTCGCCGCCGCCAGGGCGTTGAGCGTCAGTAGGCCCAGGCTTGGCGGGCAGTCGATCAATATCAAGTCGTACGGAAGGGTTTCCTCGGTGATGCGGTCGCGGAGGATTTGCTCGCGACCGACGGCTCCGGCCAGTTCGACCTCGGCGGCTGCAAGGTCGATTACCGACGGGATGACGGTAATGTTCGGCTCAATGCCGACTGCGGCGCGGGTCAGCGGCGTATCGGCGGTAAGCACGTCATACATGCCGGCCCGGGTCGTCGTCGCCTCGATGCCGAAGTGCATCGTAAGGTGCGCCTGCGGGTCGAGGTCGATGAGGCAGACGTTTTTTCCCATCCCGGCCAGGGCCGCACCCAGATTGACCGTCGTTGTGGTCTTGCCCACGCCGCCTTTTTGATTGGTTATAGCGATGGTTCGCACGCATGACATTATAGGCCCGCTCGTCCGCCCTGCAAGTTCGCCTCCGGCAATAAAAAAAGCAGCAGGTGCCGCCGTGGCAAGGGCGCCTGCTGCTCCCGAGGCTTTCTCAAGCCTCGGATGTTTCGTACTGGCTGCTTTCAGCCGAGAAACTTATCTCTTTTTCTTCTTTGCGACTTTCTTTTTTGTGGCTTTCTTTTTCGTTTTCTTCTTCGCTACTTTCTTCTTCGCTACTTTCTTCTTCGCTACTTTTTTCTTCGCTACTTTCTTCTTTGTCTTCTTCTTTGCTACCTTCTTCTTCGTGGTCTTCTTCTTGGCTTTTTTCTTTGCCATCGTGTCATCTCCTACAAGGTTAGATGTTTCCCGGAAAGCATTTCAACAAACCACGTAATAGTTTTTTACACGGACTACTTACTTTTTCCAAATCAAAAAAACCTTTTAACTTAAAATTTTTTTTCGACATTATGCGCACCTTTACTTTAGCACAAATATATCGGCTGATTTTTATCCGCGAATTCTTTTTGAGTAACGCGCGGCGGAGCGACGGAGCGTTTCGGAGTTTGCCCGCCGCCGTCAAGTTGTGGCGCGGCGTTGCGTGTATGCCGCTGGTATGTTTTTCGTTCGCACCGGCATACAATAGTAGTGGGCGCGGGCGACGGAAAAGAGGTAGGTCGATCCGATGAAAGACGAACCGCTGCAATTGAGTAACAACGCCGTCGGCATTCTCCGGCAGCGCTACCTGGCCAAGGACGGCGCCGGTAATGTCGTCGAGTCACCGGCGGAGATGTTTGGCCGGGTCGCTTCAGTCGTTGCGGCGGCCGAACGACGTTACGAGGGCCGGGAGGTCGCCGTAGCGTCGGCGGAAACTTTCTGTAACCTCATGTCGCACAGCATCTTACTGCCTAACAGCCCGACGCTGATGAACGCCGGTCGC
>DAOWOP010000251.1 GCA_030642005.1 Planctomycetales bacterium | reverse complement strand
TATGGCCGCCTCGTTCGGCGCCAAATTCTGCTGGATGCCCGTCCCCATCGCCGTTTGCGTGGCGGCGGGATAGTACGGACCCAGCGAGATCGCCAGGTCCAGCCACTGGTTCCAGTCCACCTGCCCTGCAGCCGAGTCGGTCGCGTAACGCTCGGCCACGTAACCCGCCAACGCTTTGCAGTTATCCACCCCGTCGGCGCCCTGGGCGGCGAACTGCTGGGCAAGGGCCGTAAGCCCCGCCACGTCCAGCGACTTCCATTCGTCGGGAACATCCGCCCTGGCCGTAGAAGCAGCCGCAACCATCCCCGCAACAATCACCAATACCGACATTCCTCTGACCAGTCTGTTCATGGCTTTCATCCTTTCTTTTAGTGACGGCAATCATATCGCATCTACTATCATTAATAGACATAGCAAGCCAAGCAAAGTTCCGATAAATCTGAAAAATTGTAATACTAACACCACACGAGAGTAAAGGGGTCGGGTACTTTTTTATGTTTTTTTCCCGTTCCTTTTTCTCACCTTCGTTTATCGCATGTTGCAACACCTTCGGCATTGGGTACAATCCTTTCGCGCCGGCTGTCGCTGTGCGGTTTGATTTCGATGTACGTCGGGGCTTGCCATGAACCGGCGGCTGAACTTTACAGACGGTTCTTCATATTATATATTGATGCCGAACAGCCTGTCGGCAGCCCTTCAACCTTGCTCGGGACGGGCGAAGCCGAACGGCCGGCCTTGCGACACAATTCCCCATAACCCGAAATTCGGGAATTATTCAAATATCCCTATCGACAAGCCATACTTTAGCCGATTATAATACAGGTTGGTCGAAAGAAGGTGGAATAAGGATGAGTAAGCATAGCGGATCGACTCGTAGCGACCGCACGGGTAGAAAGAATCTGTCAACATTCGATATCGCCGAACTGATCGAGGTCGATCCCGGTTCGGTTGCGAACTGGATTGACAGCGGTGTATTGAAGGCGCATCGAACGCCCGGTGGGCACAGGCGTGTAGCCGTCGAGGACCTTGTGCGATTTCTCCACGAGCACAAGATGCCGGTTCCGGCGGGACTGGAGCAATCGCAGGTGTGTGTGCTGGTAGTCGATGATGAACCTGACACGACGCGGATAATCGCCAGAGCCATAGGCGGTTCGCATCCCGATTTCGAAGTCGTCGAGGTGCACGACGGTTTCCGGGCCGGCACGGTTGTGGCGACGCTTAAGCCCGACGTTGTTATCCTGGACCTGCGAATGCCGGGAATGGATGGATTCGAGGTTTGCCGGCTGATTAAATCCCAGGAAGCAACCAAACATGCTGAGGTGATTGCAATAACGGCTTATCCGTCTGAAGAAAATAATCGTCGGATAATGGACTGCGGCGCGAAAATGTGCCTGTCAAAGCCGCTGGATTTGGCCAAGCTGATTGAGCAGATCGCCTTGGCGGTAAAGTGAACTGCCGGTGGTCGAGAGAATCGCAATAAAATAAAAGCAGGCGTGCAAGCATAACGTTAATTAAGACCCCCGACCCTGAGTCCTAATGCGTATGCTTAGGCCCTGTTGGCAGGGCCTGTTACACGCCTGCCTAATCGGTCGGGGCGGCGTCAGCCGTCCCGACCGTAATTTATATACCTTTCACTGCGCAAACGATCCCTGCTATGGCTCCTTATCGAAGAACCAAGCCGGAACCGGCGGGAGGGGGGAAATGCGAGGAATCAACCCGAATCCCTGTCGGCCAATAACTTCCGTCAAGCGACGAGCACAAATGCTAGGGCTTTGCCTGATTGTTGTCCAGACTGTTTTTTAGAATTTTTTCAACGCCCAATCGACCGCGCGTGCGATACCCTCGTCGTATCCGACGGCGGGGGAGTATCCCAGTTCACGCTCAATCTTGTCCGAACTGAAGAATACCCGCCGACCAATCAGCCAGACGGAGTATCGCGTTACCAGCGGCGGGGTTTTTCGGCCGAACATGTGCCCGAACAATTCCATCATAAAGGCTGCGCCGTAGGCCACCTTGTAGGGCACCTTTTTTGTTACCGGCTTTGCGCCGATCTTTGCGGCGATTTTGTTGAGATACTCCGCTTGCGTGATAGCGCCGTCGTTGCAGAGGTTATACGCCTGCCCGTCGGCCCGGGCCGATTCCGCCGCCAGGATGCACCCGTCGGCTTCGTTGCCGGCGTAGGTGAGGTTGAGGCGATTGGCGCCGTCGCCGACGAGTTTGGCCTTGCCGGCCCTGATGGCGCGGGTCAGCCGGGGCATCGACGCGCGGTCACGCTCACCGTAGAGCCAACTGGGGCGAATGACGGTTACGGAAAGGTCGCCTTTTTCGTGGGCGGCCCAGACGATTTTTTCGGCTTCGACCTTCGCCCGGCTGTAATAACTCCACTTGTGCAGGTTGTACCCAAGCGGGGCGGATTCGTCCAGAACGAGACCGTCGCCGTCCGGGTGCCCGTAGGCGCTGATGGATGAGATGTGCAGGAACCGTTTGACGCCCGCGCGAGCGGCGGCTTCGACCATATTGCGTGTGCCGTCGATGGTAACCGCCACGAATTCCCGCCAAGGCCCCCAGTCGCCGACGCGGGCGGCGACGTGATAAACAATATCCACGTCGTCCATCGCCTTGGCGAGAGAATCGCGGTCGGTAATATCGCCGATGGCCTTTTCGACGCCGATCGAATCGATGAAGCCCGTGTCGGAATCGGGCCTGACCAGCGCGCGTACATCCTGGCCGGCGGCGCGAAGTTTGGCGGCGATGTGGCTGCCCAACAGACCTGTCGCTCCGGTTATCAGATTCATCATGCGGTATCCTTATTGGAAAACGTATCCTTCGGAAACCGAAGAATCTAGGCGGGTGCGGGCTTTTTGTCAAGTCCGAGCGGTTCGCTCTTGATGAAGGCCGTCATCCCCCGTACATTACCGGCAGCGGTGTTCAGGCCGAAGTGGCGGAATGGCAGACGCGCAGGGTTCAAAATCCTGTGTCCCTTGGGACGTGAGGGTTCGAATCCCTCCTTCGGCAGTGGGGAATATTCATTATTCTCTTTTTTCGCATGAAAAGGGGCGCCGCCCGTGTGTGGACGACGCCCCTTCGATTCTCTTTTACTGTTCAGAGCCTACTCGTCAATATCTCTATCGCCCGTACCGGGCTAGACACATGTCGGCTCGCCATGTCCGCATCCCCGCTTTATTACACCCCAGCCCACGGAGAAGAAGAGACACTCCGTGGGCTGGAGGTACCAATTGAATCCAATACTATCTGTGTAATCCGTGCCTGCCTGCCGCTGGCAAGCAGGCAGGTAATCCGTGGACTACTTTCTTCGTCGCCGTTGAATCAGGACGCCGATTCCCTGTCTACCTGCGTCTGCCTGCCGGCCTG
>DAOWOP010000026.1 GCA_030642005.1 Planctomycetales bacterium | reverse complement strand
CACGTTTGCGCGCGCAAACGTGAACGAAAAACGGGCGTGAAATCTGTAACTCCCGGCCCGGCCGGTAGTTAATTTTTTTCAGAAAAATCTGAATGTGCGATTTTTGCATCGACGTTTGCGCGCGCAAACGTCAACGAAAAAAATTTTCCCATAAGCGAGCGTATAAAGCCGACGGATAGCTATCCGTCGGTTCTGGGTGAGTGTCCTGACGCCGGAAAATCTGTCTCGACGGGAAATATTACCGGCAGATGCGTCCCGCACATTCGCCGGAAAATCCGCCTTGACGGAAAAGATTTCCGGCAGATTCGCTTCGCTCATCTGCCGGCTTGGGGGACAGGACATCAACGCACCCACAACCTGCGCTTCGCTCCGGTTGAAGGTGCCACCCGCCCGCCGGGTGTAGTATATTGAACAGGCAAGGTGATCATGCCTTTGACAGCGGGTAAGGTGGGACTTCGTCCCACCCTACCCGCTGGCGTGCTAGCCGCGACCGGCAGGGAGCGGGATATTCCGCCAACACCATTGAGTCAAACCCGCTCGTTTCCACTCGCGGCTAGTCGGGTTACTCCGCTCGAAGGCGCCACCGGCCGACGTGAACGGATAGGTTCCGAATCAAAACCAAGGACTGGTCACTTCAGTGGCCAGTATTCGAGCGAAAACCTGCGTAGTAGTTACTGGCCACTGAAGTGGCCAGTCCTCGTGTGCCTTTTCAGGACTTATACTGGGCGCACAAAGTTTATGCGTTCGCGCATAGGAACGCAATGCACCCAAAGAATGGTTCGCATCACCGTGGACGGTGCAGCCGTTAATCAGCCGAGCGCCTTAACTTTGTGTGCCCGGTATAAACGTACTTTTTCAACAGCCTCCCATCCCCTTTTTCTTCCGACCTGTTTTTTTTTGAAAAAACCTCTTGACAGAGTTGTATACAATCGTATATAATCGGTTTATCAATTATGGAGGCCATGAGAGGTTGGGTTGAGAGTCGTATATTGAAGCCTCTTTCTTATAAGGATAACGACAGGCTATGAGCGAGATAACCAAGGCAACCACAGGTGTTTACGAAAGCGTTACCGAGAAGGTTTTTTCCGGCCGATTCGCCCCCGGAGACCGTCTGGTCGAGCAGGACCTGGCCGACGAACTGGGCGTCAGCCGAATCCCCGTCCGCGAGGCTCTGGGCAAAATGGTCGCCCAGGGAGTACTTCTCGGGGGGAAGAAACATCAGGGTGTTTGGATGAGAGACTACTCGCCGGAAGAGATTCGTCAACTTTATGAGTTCCGCGGGCTTCTGGAATCCGGTGTAGCCGGTGCAGCGGCCGAAGCGGCGACCGAATCAGACCTGACGCACATGGAGATAATCTGCGAGCAGATGGAGGCCGAGATCGGCAATGTCGGCTCGGGCCGTTGGGCGGAACTTGACCGCAAATTTCACGAGACCCTGGCCGATGCCGGACATAACGAGCGATTCGCCCAAGCGCTGAAGACCCTGCTAAGCGAGTGCTACTTCGTGTTTTATTTCCTCACCGCCCCGCAGACCCGTGCCGTCGAACAGATGCGAGACGTCATCAAAGTCCATCGCGGCCTGCTGGACCTGATTCGTCAGAGAAAACCGGAGGAGGCGAAAGAAAAGGCATGTATGTCAATGCGAGCCTCCGCCGACCGGGTCATCAGGCGAATGATCAAAAATGATCTGAAAGCATAAACACGGGAATTCAACCATCATGTACATAGCAAAGAAAGGAGGGCGTTCGATTGCGGATTGCGGATTTTTCAGGTCTTACGGTATCCCGGTCTGTTACGGGAAGGAGGTCAAATGGAGAGGCAGCAACAGTGAAGTAAAGTGATTGGAATCGCGGAGGGTTTATTTCGGCGGCATGTGTCCGCCGGGCGCTTCGCGGAAAGCGCGAGTGAGCAAGATAGGGAGAAAAAAGATGAGAAACACAACGATTTTATTGGCAGTAGTGGCGATGCTGGCCGTAACGGCACAGGCGAGCGTGCTGCTTCACGAGGGTTTTGACTACACCACCGAGGCAATCAACCCGGACAACGTCCTGGCCGGTTGCCCCGCCGCTGCCGGCAGCGGCGAGTTCGGCTTCGCAGCCAACAGCACGTGGGTTAAGACCAGCACATATGATACGACTTGTCCAAGGGACGGCGCGAGCCTGGACTCCAATGCCTTCCCGTTCACGCCGGTCGGCACCGCCGTGAGGAGCAGCGTACCGGGCGACAGCTACTCCAGAGCCGATCGGGAACTCAGTGCGGCGGCCACCATGGACCTCAGCCAGGACGGTGTGTTCTACCTGAGTGCGTTGTTTAGAGATGCCACGACTCATATTCAGACGCTAAAGTTCAATGATGGCACGACCCAGGGAATGCGCTTCGGCCTTGTGAAAAAAACCACAACCAGCCTGAGGGCCTTTGTTGATGTGGGTCCGTCGGGTTGCGCGAGTCTTGTCGATGCCCTTGACTTCAACGTAACCTATTTCTTCGTTGTGAAGTTGGTCACTTCGGCATCAGAGGCCGACGTAATCAGCCTGGAAGTCTATGGCCCGGACGATATAGTCCCCTTGACAGAACCGGTGGCCTGGGGGGCCACAGACACCGCGTCGGTAAGCACCGTTTTGAATTACATGCGTGTGGATGTCGGCAAAGGCTCTACCTGTGGCGAGATGGACGAGATTCGCATCGGCGAGACCTGGGCTGACGTTGCGGTCCCCGAGCCGGCGACTCTGACGCTTCTGGGGCTGGGCGGCCTGGGCGTCCTGATCCGCCGTAAAAGAAAGTAACCGATAGCATGAAATTGCGGGCCGGGCCGAACTCCTGAAGGGGTGAATTCCGTCAGGGCCACCTCAATCCGTTCAAGAGGTGGGCCTGACGGGAAGGCGGTCGGATTGAGAAGCAACAACAGTGAAGTAAAGTGATTGGAATCGCAGAGCGTCTGTTCCGGCGGCGTGTGTCCGCCGGGCGCTTCGCGGAAAACACGAGTGAGTAAGACAGGGAGAAAAAAGATGAGAAACATAACGATTTTACTAGCGGTAGTGGCGATGCTGGCCGCACCGGCCTGGGCGCTGGAACACAGCACGTGGTCTGGAGTTACAAGCGTCGATTGGTTCACAGGCAGCAACTGGAGTCTGGGCCGTGCCCCGACCAGCGATACCGACATTGCTTACATAGAAAACGACGATGTCAACTACATCGCTGAGGTTAACGGCCCCGGCGCCGTGTGCCGGGCTTTAAGGGTGGGAACCGCCAACGGCAGCGGCACACTCATATTAAACGACGACCTCGTCCCCTTTGGCAGCGTGGTCATCGGCCGCGACGGTGGAACCGGCACCATTACGCAGACAGGCGGCACCTTTGGCGACCTGGACGGCGCCGGCTGGTGCTGGTACATGGCACACGACGCATCCGCCGGCACCGCGACGTACAATTTGCAAGGCGGCACCCTCGAGGTACGCGGACAGATTGACATGGGCGGCGCCGAAGGCAGCGTAGCCACGCTCACCCAGAGCGGCGGTGTTCTCGACATGTCCCTGGTCTGGAGTCATATGAGGGTGGGCGTGTCGAAAGGCAACTCAACGTACACGATTTCCGGAGGAACCGCGACCATACGCGATATGGTGCTGGGCGGCACCAATGGACAGGCTGAAGGCGCAAACGGGACGTGGAATATCCTGGACACAAACGGCGCCCCTGACATTACCCTGCTCGCATCAGAACTGAATAGCCACGCCCTCACAATCGGCGGCTATTCTGGAGTGGCTATGGGCAACAACGTTACGATCACAGCTGTTACGGGCACCGTCGTCCACATGCAAGGGCACTTCGACAACCGCATGGGTTACTACACCGACCCCGACCCTGAAACTAACCCAAAAGGCGTCGATGAAGTGGACACAGCCGGTCTGAACAACATCACCCTCCAATTCGAAAGGACCGTCGCTGCCGGTGTTGACACTCTGGAAGTAGCCAGTGCTGATTTGGGCGATGATTATCACGGCCTGTGCAAGAATTACGCCCTCGAAGGGCTGGCCGTGGGCGGAAATGTCGTTGGCGGCGGCTACCAGGACGCAGCCATCATGTTGCTGGATGCCTGGGACAACCAGAAGGACGGCGTCGATAACGAAGTCCTCTACGTTCAGCACCTCGAAGTGGGCGCCGGTTCAATCCTGAACCTGGGCGGGCGGACTCTGTATTCTTACACCAGTAACATCGACGCTACAGGCACTGTCCTCAACGGCACCCATACGCAACTTACTCACATCATTGGCGACCTGGACCTGGACGTGGACGTTGACTGGATTGACTACACCACGCTCAGAGGCAACTACGGCACGATGGCAGGGATGACCTGGGCAGATGGCGACCTTAACGGTGACGGTGCTGTTGACTGGTCTGACTACACCGCTCTCAGAGGCATGTACGGCGAAAACGCATGTTCACCGGCTGGGCCGGGTGCGGTTCCGGAGCCGATTACACTGACGCTTCTGGGTCTGGGTGGCCTGGCGTTGATTCGACGCCGAAGGAAGTGAACAACCAATTTTGTGATTGGTAAAATTTGTTGAGTAATCAGTACCATACAGCCCACGGAGTTTTACTTCTCCTTCTCCCGTGGGCTGTATGGTGCGCAGCGGCAGGCCTGGAATTGGGGTATGATAAAGCAAGCCAAAGGCAATCACAGGAGACGACCAGGCATGCCGGACAAGATAATTTCCATGAACGTCGATTACAACAGCGAGGTTCGCTTTTGCGAAGACTTCGGATACAGGGAATATGATGAAGACAAAATAAGACTCCTTGTCGAGCGGGCCTGCAACAGCGGTTTCAACCGGATAGTGTGGCGCATTTCCGTATGCGGGAAAGTCAATTATCCCAGCAAAGTTGAGGATATCTACGACTATACTCAGCATAACACAACGGCCGTATCCGACGATTACGATCCCCTGAGAATCGCCTCGAAGTACGCCCGCCAATTCGGCCTGGAAATATACGCATGGATGACGCTCTTCGACGACAACCCGGCGGCCGGCAGAAACTCTATGGCCAGTGTTCTGTGCGAGACACACCCGGAATGGCAATTATCCAGCAGGGACGGCAAGGACATCTATCAGGGGGTTTTCTGCTATGCATATCCGGGCGTAAGACAGCACAAACTGGCCATGCTGGCCGAACTCGCCCAATACGACATAGACGGCGTCTTCATGAGCACCAGGTCCCACAGCCGCACGGCAGAGTTCATGAAAAAGTCGAGCGAATACATCGAAGGCGGCATGGGCTTTGAAGAACTGGACAGATGTGCAGCCAGGACCAGAGACAGGTTTGGATTTAACGAGCCTATAGTCGAAGAATACGGCAAAAGACATGGAATAGACATTAGAAAAGAGCAGTTCGACAGAGCCGTTTGGAACAAGTTGAGGGGGGAGTATCTCACCGGCTTCCTTGATGAGGCAAAACGACTGATGTCGGCTCACAACAAGCGGCTTTGTATGATGGTAAAGGATGAAAACCAGGGCGAGAGCAGCCGAGGACATCGACTGGGCTGGCTCCTGGGCGATCTTTACACGGATTGGGAGAACTGGATAGCAGAAGACATAATAGACGAGTTATGTATTTACGATGAGGAGAGGGTAACGTGGTGGGATTTCAAGAAGGACAAATGGTGGGAGGGCGCACTTGATTTCGTCGAGAGATACCGCAGCGTGGCCGGCGCCAAGGTGAGGTTGCTTTTGTGGCTCGACCTGTGGACGTGGGAATGGCGGGCAAATCCTGACTATATAGAGAGATACGGGCATCCAGGATTGCCTTGGTACGAATACCCCGGAACCGATACCAAGCCGCCGAAAGTGATAAAAAAAATGATGGATGCGGCTTTGAAATCAGCGGCGGACGGGTTCACTCTTCATGAAGCCCAGAACATAGAGTGGTTTTCTCTATGGAAGAGCATCAAGGGCGTCGTTGAGGGAGGCTGAAAGAAAAGGTGGGACTCCGCTGCGCTCCGTCCCAGCCTACATCTACTTCGCGTCGCGCCAGTTCGGACCGATGCCCAGATCGACCTTCAGCGGGATTGCCAGTTGCATCGCACCGGTCATTTCCTCGGTGATTATCGCACTGTCGCCCTCGGCGGCGTCGGCCGGCGTCTCGAAGAGCAATTCATCGTGTATCTGTAGCAGCATCCTGGCAGGGCGATTTTCGTCGTCCAGGCGGCGGTGAAGGTTAATCATGGCGATTTTTATCAGGTCGGCGGCGGAACCTTGCACGACCGAATTAATCGCCAGGCGTTCAGCCAATGCGCGTCGCTGCTGATTCCGCGAGTCGAACCCCTCGATCCGCCGTCTCCGCCCCGCCAGCGTTTCGACCCAGCCGTTGGCTTGGGCCTGGGCGACGCACTCGGCGAGGAACTCCTGAATCCGCGGAAAACGCCCCCTGTAAGAATCAATAAACTTCTGCGCTTCTGCCCTGCCGATATGGAGCGTCTTTGCCAGGCCGAAGGCGGTCTGACCGTAGATGATGCCGAAGTTGACCGTCTTTGCCCGCGCCCGCTGGGCCGGCGTAACGGCATCGACCGGCACGTCAAAGACCTCCGCAGCCACGATGCGATGGATGTCCTCATCGGCGACGAATGCGGCGATCATCGTCTCGTCGCCGCAAAGGTGCGCGAGGATGCGGAGTTCGACCTGGCTGTAGTCGGCCGAGATAAGCACGTTACCCTCTTCGGCCACGAAGGCGGCCCGAATCCGCCGCCCAAGTTCGGTGCGAATGGGAATGTTCTGAAGGTTCGGGTCGGAGGATGAAAGCCGACCAGTGGCGGTGCCTGTCTGGTTGAAAGAGGTGTGTACCCGCCCTGTGGTCGGATGGATGCACCCGCCAAGGCCCACCAGGTACGTACTCAGCAACTTCGTAACCTGGCGGTATTCCAGCACCAGTTGCGGCGCTTCGTGCAGGGCGGCAAGTTCGGTCAGGACCGACACGTCGGTGCTTGGCCCGGTTTTTTTGCGCTTCAGAACGGGCAATCCGAGTTTGTCGAACAGGATTTCGGCCAGTTGCCTGGGCGAATCCGGATTGAACCGGCATCCGGCGACGCTGATTATCCTGTCGCGCAGGACGTCGGCCTGTTTGGACAATTCGATTTTCTGACGGTTCAACTCGGCCGGGTCCACGCGGACGCCGTTGGTTTCCATGCGGGCCAGCACCGGCATCAGCGCCATTTCGATTTTCCCGAACAGTTCCGACAGTCCCTCTTGCTCCAGTTCCACGCGAAGTTTCTCGTTCAGCCGAAGGGTTACGTCGGCGTCCTCGGCGGCATAGACAGCCACCTGCTCGACGGGAACCTCGTTCATTTTCCTCTGGTTTTTCCCCTTGCCCGCAACTTCGTGATACGGGATACACTTGTGATTGAGAAACTCAGCCGCCAGCGAATCCAGGCCGAAAGAACCCCGCCCGGCGTCCAGGACGTAGGCCGCCAGCATCGTATCGAACATCGGCCCGGCCAGTGGCATGTCCGCGGCGGCAAGGACGATTGCGTCGTATTTGAGGTTCTGGCCTATCTTCTCGATCTTCGGATCGGCGAGGACGCCGGCGAGTTCTTCCCGCACAAGTTCGACATCCAGCGTCTTTGCTCCCAGCGGCCCGGCGACGGGAATGTACACCGCCCGCCCCGCCTGCCGGCAAAGCGATATGCCGACCAGATCGGCCCAGGTCGGGCGGACCGAAGTGGTCTCGGTATCGACCGCCAGGGACGTAACGCCTCGAAGTTCCTTCATCAATTCCTTGAGCGCCTCTGGCGTATCGACGCAGCGATAGTCAAAATCATTAGCCGTCGTCTGACCACCCACAGAGGCCAAGCCCGCGGACTGCGTTCCGTGGGCGGATTCCAACTGCTCCACCAATCGCCTGAATCCCAGTTCGTCGAAGATGGGGCGCACCGCCTCGGCATTGAGGTCGTGAAATTCAAATTTCGGCAGGTCTGCATCCACGTCCACGTCATCGGTGAGCGTTACCAACTTTTTTGCCAGCGCGATGGTATCGACGTGCGTGCGGATGTTTTGCGCCAGTTTTGGCGTCAGTTCGTCGGCGTGTGCGATAACGGCCTCGGCCGAACCGAATCGCTTGATAAGTTTAGCGGCGGTTTTAGGCCCGACGCCGGGGACGCCGGGAACGTTGTCGGACGTATCACCGCAAAGGGCCTGTATTTCGACGGCCTGGGCCGGCGGGTAGCCTTTCGTTTCGACCAACCGGGCGGCGTCGATAATCTCGTCTTTAGTCGGGTCGAACAGAACGGCGTCAGGCCCGATGAGTTGTTCGAGGTCCTTGTCCCGGCTGACCATTACAACGCGGACATCGGCCCCGGCCAGTCGGCGGACGATAGTGGCCATGATGTCGTCGGCCTCAGCGCCTTTTTTCTGGAGAAGCGGCACACCCATCGCCCGGATAATCTGGGCGATCCGTTCTATCTGCGGCGGGAGGTCTTCGGGCGGTTCGGCGCGGTTGGCCTTGTATTCGGGGTAAATCCGCGTCCGCTGAAGGTGCTCGCGCCCGCTGTCCATCGCCACGGCAAGATAGTCCGGCTTCCGCTCAGCGATGAGTTTCATCAGCATGGTGGTAAATACGTAGGTCGCGCGGGTCGGCTCACCGGCCGGGCTTGTCAGGTCCCGGAACGGGGCGTAGTAGGCGCGGAATATCTGCCAGTGCCCGTCGATGATGTAAAAACTTTTACCCACGATTTTCAGAGCCTATCGCCCCACCACGCCGCAGTCAACGGATACGAATTCCCAATTTCCAATTTTCAATTTCCAATTGGCAATTGGTAAGGGAAAGCCTGCCTTGTTTTTTCGAGGGAAAAAAGAGCGGGGCCGGCGATTCTGCATGCGAATTTGCATATCACTCGCGCTTACCGAAACCCAATTGAAAATTGGAAATTGAAAATTGGAAATTGAAAATTGGAAATTGAAAATTGGAAATTGCCCCCACGAGTTACTTCAGCCTGGCCCAAGGATAATCGTCCCCTTTCGTACGAGCGGCACAAAAAAAATGTTGACTGGCCGAAACCCAGGGAGGATACTGTTTCGGATAAAGAGGTTTTATGAAACCCCGGTTGCATTGTAAGGAGTAGTTCAATGGCTCGCGTTTTGCAGCGACGTGGGGGTCCCCCGTACCTGGTGATCCTGCTGGCTTTTCTGTTCCTGGTCTCGACGGCATTGGCGGTGTTGTTCTATGTCCGCAACGACGAAAATGGGAAGAATGTCCTTAAGGAAAAGGACAGGAGTTCCGAACTCGTCAAAAAAGACAGGAAAAAAGCCGCCGTCATCGACGACCTGGTTCTAATAATGGCCGGACGGGCACTCAGCCCGAAGGCTGCGACCAAAGAAGCCGACCAGATGCTGGAACTGGAATACGCAAAGGACTACGCCAGTCTATCCTCGGCAATCAAGGGACTGAATGGCAAGATTGTCGGCCTGCGGAGCCAAATCGAGCAGAGCAAATCGACTAACAGCGAACTCCGGAGCGAGATAAAAAAGAAAGACGAAACAATCAACAATGTTCGTGACGGCCTGATGAAACAGTTGGCGGACTTCCGGCGGGAACTGGCCGATGCGAAAAACAACTACGATCTATCCCTTGCGGCCAACAATGCCCGACTGGACAAGGCGGATGCTGATTTCAAGGCGATAACCAGACAGAAAGACCGGCGAATTAATGCCCTTGCCGCTGAACTCGACGGCCAGGCTATGAAAACTCAGCAACTCGAAGCCCGCATCAGCCAATTGTTGGGGATTGTCCGCGACGTAAAGGGCAAAACCGGCGATGTCGGAGAGTTGCTCGTGCGCAAACCGTCAGGCAAGATTGCCAAAGTCTTCCTCGATCAGGAGATATGTTACATCGGCCTGGGCCGGAAAGACCGCATAACCGCAGAGATGCCGTTCAGCGTCTTTTCCGCACAGACCGGCGTACCCAAAGACGGCAAGCCCAAGGCCAAGATTGTAGTCGTCAACGTCGGGGTCTCCACCAGCGAGTGCAGGATTGTCGAGTCAAACAGGGATGACCCCATCATTGAGGGCGACCTGATAGTCAACCTCGTATTCAGTCCGACGCGCACCTATAACTTCGTCGTCGAGGGCGAATTCGACCTGTACGATGTCGGTAGGACCGACCCGCTCGCCAACCGCCGGGTACGGGCGCTGATCGAGAGTTTCGGCGGCAAGGTCGCCGACGCAATCACCGTCAGCACCGATTTCGTGGTCATGGGCAACGAGCCGCCGCGACCGCCGAAACCGGCAGAGGACGCACCACCGGCAGTCTGGCGCATATATCACGATAAAATGGAGGCGTATAACTACTACAGGCAGGTAAAGGCCACCGCCATCAGCCTCCAGATACCGGTGCTGAACACCAACCGCTTCCTCGCCTTCAGCGGGCACGTGCCAAAAAAACGACTGATCGAATAGCCCAGTAGTTGTTACGCATCAATTGCTGTGTTCATGCGGTGCTCAAGGATCAACACCGCCGAACGGCAAGCCAATACGCTTATCGGCTTGCCGTTCGGCGGTGTTTCAACAGAAAAAACAATCAGAAACCGTCATTTTCCCTACGCGCTTTGTCTCGCTAACCGCCGTCGGCGGAGAAGCGACGGAACGGCAACTATCAACAGCACAATCCCGGCCGGTTCGGGAATTACCACTATGAGGTATGCTTCATCGCCGTCCCGCATATCGACGTACCATTCCACGACAGTCGTGTCCACGAGTCCAGCCGAGGGAGAAAACATCCCGTTACCCAGTATGGCGTCCAGCCCGCCCGGCATTTCCGCGTCGGGGATGACAAAAACGGCTGTATTGGTGATGATAAGCCGATCGCCGTCGGGGCCGTCGCCGAGTTCCAGCGCCAGTGCGTCCACGTAGTAGCCGTCGCGCGTCGTCGGCTCGCCGCCGACGCCCAGAACGGGAATCGTCAACTCCGCCGAGGCGCTCGTGTCTATGCCGGCATCAAGTGCGAAAGATTCCGAGATAAAGTTGACCGGCGAGCCGGTGTCGAATATGGCCGACCGCACTGCGAACGGGTCGGACGCCTCCCTTCGTACATGCATCGGCAGCATGGGGTGTTCGCCGACATCAACGCTCTGCGGCTCGGTGAAGAATTCCTGCATTGTCATCGGCACATAGACCACGTCGCCTCCCGCCGGCGGAGGAGGCTGCCCCAGCGAACCGGCCATCGTAACCAGCATCAAGCGAAGGAATTCCAGGTGATGCGGGTCCACCTGGAGGACCTGGCCCTGGAGGATGCTCGTGCCGATGATGTCCATGTCAATCGCGCCGCCGCCGATGTAACTGCGCGATGCCGCCAGCGTCATCGCCGGAGTGTAGGCTGTGTAAAGATTGAGATTTTCCGTATCGCCCGCCGCCGCCTTCTGGCCCGCCAGCATTACCTGCAGCGATTGGGTAACGGCAAAATCCTCCGTACCGCCGAAGCCCACGTCGGTGAACTTCACGTCCGGGTATAGCTGAAGCGGAATGGGCGTTCCGGCGGCGTAGGCTTCCTGCGTCGATTTGCCAAGGATAGTCGCAGAAGCGCCCGTATCGACCACCGCCAGCCAGGTCGTCGAAGGCGAACCCAGTAAATCCTCACCTTCGTACCAGGCGCCGCCGGCGGGATTGACCAACCCGTAGTACATCCCCACGTATCCCAGCCCGACAGGGCCGGCGGCCTGGAGGTGAACGTCTTCGGCAACAACTGAAGCATTCATCCACAAAACCAAGCCGGAAAGAACGATTGCGGCAGCGTAAGCGCGAGCCTTCATCAAAAATCCTCCTATTTGACGAATCGAGCTTTTGAGCAATGCGTATTGATTATACCACAATTTGCCGACAACGCCCGGAAATCTTCGCGTCGGACGGGCACATCCATTCCTGTAAATCCTGGCAAGGGTGCGTCTGAATCCGTATTATACCGGCAATATCAGTTGGACCGGAGAGTCGAATATGAGCAAGGTCGCTTTTGCAATCGCAGCCCATCCCGACGACATCGAATTGATGATGGGCGGGACGTTAATCCTGCTGGGCGAGGCTGGGTATGAACTGCATTACATGAACGTCGCCAACGGCTCGTGCGGTACGGCGACGATGGATTACGACGAGGTCGTCGCGGTTCGCACGGCCGAGGCTCGCAACGCCGCCGAACACCTCGGAGCAACCTTCCACGAACCGCTTGCCGATGACCTGCAAATCTATTACACGCCGTCGCTGGTTGCCAGACTCTGCGCGATTATCCGTCAGGTCAGGCCGGAAATATTGCTGCTACCCTCGCCGCAGGACTACATGGAAGACCATGTCAACGTCTCCCGCCTGGCGGTAACGGCCTCATTTTGCCGGAACATGCGAAATTTCGCTACCGACCCATCCGTCGCGCCCATAAGCGACGATACCGCCCTGTATCACGCCCTGCCGTGGGGCCTGAAGGACCAGTACAGAAGGCCAATCAAGGCCGACTTTTACGTCAACATCACATCGGCCATCGAACCGAAGCGAGAAGCCCTCGCATCTCATCGAAGCCAGAAGGAGTGGCTGGATGAGAGCCAGGGGCACGATTCCTACCTCAATACGATGATGGAGATGTCGAAGAATGCCGGAAAAATGTCAGGCCGATTCGATTACGCCGAGGGATGGATAAGACATTCGCACCTTGGCTTCGCCGCAGAGGATTTCGACCCGCTCAGCGAGGCGATGGGCGATCTGGTGACGGGATTATAAGAAAAGGAAAGATAGCGGGATTTCAGGGATTACAGGATTATGGGATAAAAAAACAAAAGAAAAATCCCTGCCTACCGGCAGGCAGGCTTATAATCCCGTAATCCCTGAAATCCCGCTATCTTTGTTTCCGTAGCGTCTGAACCTTATTAAAAGAAGGAGACTAAAAAACATGGCCAGACCATTAAGTAAGATTGCCCCGGATTGGTGGGACTACACCACGCTCGATAAAGAGGTTCTGCGAGACGCCGCCAGGCTTTCAGCCGACGATATGCTTTCGCTGTCGCGGGAGGGTTTCAAGGTTGTTTTTTACGACACTCTGGCGGAGTTTTACCTGGCAGAAGCGCTTGAGTACATCAAGGCGTGGCGTCAGGCGACTGCCGACAATCCGGTCGGCATTTGCGGCCCGGTAGGCCCGACCGAGCAACTTCCGCTGGTGGCCCAACTGGTCAACGCGATGGACCTGTCGCTCAAGGACGCCCACTTCTGGGGCATGGACGAGTGGATCATCGACGAGACGGAAGCCCCCTTCGACCATCCGCTGTCGTTCGCAAAGGCCGACCGCGAGATGTGCTTCGACCGCATCCGCGGCGAATTGGCCATGCCCGATGCGAACCTGCACTTTCCGAAAGCCAACGTTGCTGAATACGTTGCCAGTTGGGACGGCGTCCGTTGCGCCGTGATGCAGGGCGGGCAGGGCGACATAAAACACTGGGCCTTCAACGACCCGCCCAAACGCCAGGGTAAATACAAGGACGCCCCGCCGGCCCCCGAAGAGTACCTGAAACTCGGCACGAGGGTCGTCGATCTTCACCCGGTAACGATTATGCAGAACGCCCGCACCTCCGGCGGCGGGCAACTTGACCTCGTGCCGGACCGGGCGGTAACGGTCGGGCCGGTACAGACCTGGCAGGCCGAGAAGGTCTCCATCTGGCAGGCGGGAAATCACGACAACCCCTTCGGGATGAGGCTGACGACGTTGACGATCTCCAAAAAGATTCCTGACGCCTCGACGCCGATGTCGCTGCTGGCGATGCACCCGAACGTGCAGTTCAACTTTTATCGCGGCGGAATCGGCGAAGTCGGCGTGGAGATGCACTGATTGCGATAAAAGAATTAGCAGGGATACAGAGGATAAGAAAATAGATTAACAACAGAAAGAATAATTAGTTTTTATCCCGTTCATCCCCTGTATCCCTGCTATTCTTGACCTTTCCGCGCCGTCCGGCTATTCTCAAGATGAGAAACGGGAGATTTTGCGTGTCCTCGCCCAATTGCAACAAGCGTCTTTCCGCGCTGGAGAAGGTCCTCCAGATCAGCCGGGACATGGCCGCCACGAGCGACCTCGACGAACTTCTCGGCGTGATTATCGCCCGTTCGATGGAGTTGCTTGAGGCCGAGCGCGCGACGCTGTTCCTGTACGATTCCGACAGCGATGAACTATTCAGCAAGATAGCCGCTCAATCCGGTGAAATCCGCTTCAGCGCCGCCGCCGGCATCGCCGGGGCAGTGGTGCGGAACAAGCAGGTTCTCAACGTGCCGGACGCCTACGCCGATGAGCGATTCAATCGCAACGTTGACCGCCAGACGGGCTTCCGCACCCGCAACATCCTGGCAGTACCGCTGCTGGACTACGCCGGCGAACTTGTGGGCGTCCTGGAGGTGCTCAACAAGCGCATCGGCCCGTTCGATGACGACGACATCGCACTGGCCGAGACGCTCGGCGCACAGGCCGGCGTCGTGATCCAGCGGGCGCGACTGCTGGAACACTACGTCGAAAAGCAGCGGATGGAACAGGCCATGCAAATCGCCCGGCAGATTCAGCAGGACATCCTGCCGAGGGAAAATCCGCAAATCGCCGGCTTTGACGTTGCCGGCTGGTCAAGCCCCGCCGACGAGACCGGCGGAGACATCTACGATTTCTTCGACCTGGGCGAAGGGCGCTGGACATTCATGCTGGCCGACGCCACGGGGCACGGTATAGGCCCGGCGTTGGTAATCGCCGAGGCCCGCGCGATGCTGCGGGCGCTGAGCGACGCCGACCTGGACATCCCCGCCGTCATGGCCAGGGTCAACGACCTGCTGACAGCCGACCTGAGCCAGTCGCGATTCGTAACATGCCTTTTCGCCCTGCTGGACGGACCGGCCGGCGCTGTCCGCTACGTATCGGCCGGGCAGGGACCGATTATCTTCTACGACCGCGCCGCCGATAAATTCGACGAACTGCCCGCAACCGCCCTGCCGCTGGGCATCATGGAAGGAGTCGAATTCGACGAACAGGTCGAGCGCCGACTCGCCACCGGCGACATGATGGTCATCACTACCGACGGGTTCTTCGAGGCCTCCGACGCCGAAGGCGAACTCTTCGGCACCGAGCGCATGTGTCAAATCATTCGCCGATGCCGCGACCTGACCGCAGACGAAATCATCCAAAACCTCCGCCGAAAAGTCTTCGAGTTCACCGGCCCGGTCCCCCAGGCCGACGACCTGACCGCAATTATCGTGCGAAAAACCGGATGACCTGTAACACCGCTTGGGATTATGGCTGGCCGGTCGGTCCGCATTTGCTCCCTGTTTTCAACCCACCATCGAAATTCAACGGTTTTTTCAGAAAAAATCGAATGTTTCGCCCATTTCTAACCGAAGAAATCGTAGTCTTATAATAGGGAACGGGGTATTTTAATCACAGAGGGCGTTAATAACTTGTTCGGTCGAATCAAACTCGTTGCCGGTGCCGGTGAAGTGGCCCGGTCGATGTGTATATCCGCTATCGCCATCGCGTTGGGAGTCTATGCGATGGTGTTGCAGGAGCATCACGGCGGGGTCGTGATCCTGGCGGTGATTATCCTGCTTGTTTCGGCCGGAGCGATGCTCCAGGTCGGGCGTGGCGTCAGACAACTTCATCGCAAACACCAGGATACGCACGAATCGGCCCAGCGGGCGGAACGCCATTATTTCAAGGTCCTGCGGCGGATTGTCTCCGCCGTTGAAAACCGCAACCCCTACACCCGCGGCAGGAGCAAACGGATCGGATACCTGGCCAGGCGGATCGGCGAAAATATCGGCCTGGACGACTATCAATGCCGGATGCTTGACCTGGCCGGGCAGGTGCACGACATCGGCCTGCTGTCCGTGCCTGACTACATCCTCAACAAGCCCTCGCGCCTGGGTAACGACGAATTCCGCACGGTCAGGAAGCACGCCGAAACTTCCTACCGGATTCTGGAACCGCTGACCTTCCTGGCCGAGATACTCCCGGCAATCCGCTACCATCACGAGCGGATGAACGGGACGGGCTATCCCCATGAATTGAAGTTCGAGGAAATCCCCGTCATTGCCCGGATACTGGCTGTAGCCGACGCCTATGACGCCATGACGCACGACCGCCCCCACCGCCCCGCCCTGCCGGACTTAGAGGCGATGAATGAATTGAAGCGTTGCAGCCCCGCCGGGTATGACGAACAATGCGTAGCGGCGCTGGAAGAGGTGCTGAATATGAAGCATCTGCGGAAAGCCCACCAAACCACCAAGTCCCTGGTCCCCAGTCCCTAATCCCTGGTTCCTGGTTCCTGGTTTTTCTTCCTGTTGGCGAGTGATTCCATCGGGGGCGGTTGGCCGTCTTTGAATTGTCCGGCGGCGGCCTTCTCTCGACGGATGGCGTCGTACACTTCCTTGCGATGCACGGGCACGTGGGCCGGAGCCGTTATACCCAGGCGAACCTTCTCTCCCCGAATGTCCACGATCGTGATCTCGACGTCGTCACCGATCATGATGGTCTGATCACGTTGTCTGGAAAGCACGAGCATAAAGCGCTCCTTCGCCGGGACGTCGGGGCCGAAATCGACGCCCTTTCATCCCATTTATAACTCTATCGGAAAGATATCCCTGTAAGGTCAATTATCCGTCAATCAATTTTTCACATTTCTCCGCTGATATGACACCTTCAAAAAAATGGCAGGGATTCAGGGGATGCACGGGATAAAAACCTATTATTTTTTTCTACTGTTAATCTATTATTTTTTATCCCCTGTATCCACTGCATCCCTGCTAATGCTTTGGTCTTTATTATAGTAGCATCGCCGCCGGTAATATAGAATACCTGTATGGTTCAAGCCGCAAAAATATCGGACGCCGAAGCAATCTGCGACCTCGTTAATTACTACGCCGAGCGTGGGCGGATGCTTCATCGCAGCTTGGAAAGTATCTACGCCTCGCTGCGTGATTTCCACGTCTGCCGCCGCGACGGCCTACTGGCCGGTTGCGCCGCACTGACCATCTCGTGGGGCGACCTGAGCGAGATACGCTCGCTGGCGGTTACGCCGGAGCAGCAAAAACGGGGCATCGGACGAAAACTCGTCGCCCACGCCGTAGCCGAAGCAAAGCCCCTTGGGCTGAAACGCATATTCACGCTGACATATGAGCCGGAGTTCTTCGCCCGGTTCGGCTTCGGCGTTATCGACAAGGAAACCCTGCCGACCAAGGTCTGGCGCGACTGTCTGCACTGCCCGAAGGCCGACGCCTGTGACGAGGTGGCAATGATACTGGAAATCGAATAAATTGGTAATTCGTAATTGGTAATTCGTAATTGGTAATTCGTGGCCCGGCATCAGGTGTTTTTTTGACCAATTACTAATTACTAATTACCAATTACTAATCACTGGATTAGACGCCAATGCCGGAACATCTCAGCCCAATAATCCGCCTGAAGGGGATATGCAAGGCCTTCAACGGGCAGACGGTCCTGGAAGACCTCAGCTTGGACATTCTTCGAGGCCGGACTACCGTCGTCATAGGCCCGAGCGGGTGCGGCAAGACTGTGCTGCTGAAGCACATAGTCGCCCTGCTTCGCCCTGACAGGGGCAGAGTCTTCTTCGACGGGATGGACATCACGCAATTGTCCGAGCGCCAACTTGTGCCAATCCGCCGGAGAATCGGGTTCCTGTTCCAAAGTAACGCGCTGTTCGATTCGATGACCGTGGCCGAGAATATCCATTTCCCGCTGCTCGAGCATGGAATCCGGTCGGAGGCCGAACTGCAACAACGCTGCCGGCGCGTTCTCGGACTGGTGGGGCTTGACGGGATGCAGCAAAGGATGCCTGAAGAACTCTCCGGCGGGCAGAAGAAGCGCGTCGCCCTGGCGCGCGCCATCGCGCTGAACCCGGAGGTCATCCTTTACGACGAGCCGACGACCGGCCTGGACCCGATCCGCGCCGACCTGATTAACGAGTTAATCCTCAAACTCCAGGCTGAACTGAGGACGACCGCCCTGGTGGTTACGCACGACATGGATTCCGCCCGAAAGGTAGCCGACCGCATCGTGATGCTCTACAATAGTCGAATCCTGGCCGACACCACCCCCGAAGGGCTGCGGGAAATAACCGACGACGTGGTGGTCAGGTTCGTTGACGGCCAGGCGACGCCGGAAGAACTCGACGAACTGAAACACGGACACACCGAACAAGGAAGCGACCATGACGGACAGAAGACGTAACCTGCTGGTGGGGATAACGGTCCTGATGGCTATGATTATCCTCGGCGGGATGATCATCATTTTCCGCGAGTTGCCGACTTTTATGCGACCCGGATACGAGTTGCGGTTCACGCATAAGGATACCGGCTGCGTCCGTGAAGGCTCCGACGTGCTGCTGGCTGGCATAAGGATCGGGCGGGTCGCCGAGATTACCTTTACCGGCGGCAACGCGCGCGAGGGCGTAACTATCATCGCCACCATCGACCGCGACATTGACATCCCCGGCGACGTCAACGCCTACTTCCGCAGCGGCGGATTCGGCGGCGGAGGCGCGATTATATTATCCAGTCGTGACGGCAGACCGCCCGGTTCGGAGCGAACGGACCCCAACACCGGCGGGCCTCTCGCCTGGCTGCCAAAGGACGGGGCATTTACTATGCCGGTATGCTGGCCTCCGGGAGGCGGCAACAGGTTTATCCCGGACGACCTGAAAAAGGACATCCGCGAGGCGACGGGAAGTATCAAATCGCTGGCCGAAACACTGAACACCTTCTTCGCAGCCCCCTCAGCCGAAGCCGCCGCAACCACCGCGCCGACCACTGCCACAACCAGCGCACCGGCTGGAAAACCCCCGCCGAATTTCCACACCACACTGGCGAAACTCGACGCCGCTCTCGACGCAATAAATAAAAACCTCGGCGACAAGGAGAACCAGGCCAATTTCAAGGCCGCCCTTGCGAACTTCAAGACCGCCGCCGCCGCGACTACAGAAGCAATGAAAGACCTCAAATCAATGGTCGGGGATGTCTCTACGGCTACGAAGTCGGCCTCCAAACGATTCGACGAACTTATGGTTCACCTGACCGCCGACGCCGACCGCATGGGACAGGTGCTGACCTCGCTGCATCTGGCCGCCGTGAAGATAGAAAAGGGTAAGGGAACCGCCGGAAAACTCATTAACGACCCGGCTTTATACGAAAGCCTCCTGGACGCGTCAAAACAACTCCAGACCACGCTCGATACACTCCAGGAACTACTGGAAAAGTGGAAAACCGAAGGCGTAAAAATGAAGATAGCGGGATAACGGGCCTGCCTGCCGGTAGGCAGGGATTTTCCTGGGTAAAAAAAACAGACAGAATAGCGGGATTACAGGGATTACAGGATTATAGGGATTCTTTTGTTTTTTTATCCTGTAATCCCTGAATCCCCATAATCCCGCTATCTTTCTTCAAAATCTCCTCGTTCATCGAGCCGCTGCGAAAACCTTCCAGGTCCAGTGCAACGTAAGTGTACCCAATCGCCTTGAGCGGACCTGCGATGCTCTCCCGGATCGCGGCGGCCTTTTCAATAAAATCGGCCTGCACCTCCACGCGGGCGATTGCGTCGTGGTCGCGGACGCGGCATTGGGCAAAGCCGAGCGACAGCAGGATTTCTTCCGCCCGTTCGACGCGAGAGAGTTTCTCGACCGTTATCTCCAAGCCATAGGGTATGCGCGTCGCCAGACAGGCAAAGGCCGGTCTGTCCCAGTTCGGCAGGCCCATCGCCCTGGCGGCATCGCGGATGTCGGACTTGGTCAGGTCGGCCTCGGCAAGCGGACAACGGACGCCCAACTGCTCTTCGGCCCGCCGGCCCGGACGGTAATCACCACTGTCATCGGCGTTCGTGCCGGTAACGACCGCGGCATAGCCGCTCTCGTCGGCCAATTTCTTCAACCGGCCCAGCAGCATCGCTTTGCAATAGTAACACCGGTCGGTCGGGTTGGCTGTGAAATTCGCATCGGCCAGTTGGGGCGTTTCAAATTCACGGAGTTCCACACCGACCAGCCGGACAATTTCATGAGCGGTTGCCCGTTCACGCTGCGGGAAGATAGTCGAGACCGCCATCGCCGCCAGGACATTTTCCGCCCCAAGCGCATCAGCCGACATCGCCAGCAGGAGCGAACTGTCGGTCCCTCCGCTGAAAGCGACGATAACCCGCCGCAGCGACAAGAGTATTTCCCGGCAGCGGTTGAGTTTTTCCCGAAGGGCCTCGTCCAGGTCGGCGAACTGTTCATTTGGGGTCGTGCCGCCCATGCCGTTCTTTTATCACAGATTCGTCGGATTTACCAGCCATGCAACCTTGCCTGTCCGCCCCTGGTGCGATACGGTGTTATATATGGATAATCGAAAAGTATTCACCCGACGGCTCGCGGCGGTGCGAAGGTTGATGCGCAACGGCGAAGTCGATGCGATGCTGTTGACGGAGCCGCACAACGTGCGCTACTGTAGCGGGTTCACCGGCGAGGACAGTTACCTGCTGGTGGACCGGCGATGGGTAAGGCTGCTGACCGATGGGCGGTTCGCCGAGCAGGCACGGATCGACTGTCCGCACATCAAGGCGGTCATCCGCAAGGGCAAAATGGTCGATGCGATTGCCGAGGTGCTGTCGGACCTGAAAATCCGCCGGCTTGGCATCGAGGGCAACTCGGTAACGGTGTCATTCCAGGCCGAACTGGATTCCGTCCTGAAGCGCGTGCGGATTAAAACCTTCGGTGACGAGATAGATTCGCTCCGGCAGGTCAAGGACGGCGGCGAGTTGGCGGCGATTCGCAAGGCCGTCCGCGTGGCCGAGAGGGCCTTTCGGACCTTGATTGCCGGCGGGGCAAGGAAATTCGTCGGGCGGTCCGAGCGTCAGATAGCGGCTGATCTGGAATACCTCATGCGGCAGGGCGGTGCATCGGGCGCGTCGTTTGAGACCATCGTGGCGGCCGGCGATAATTCGGCCTTGCCGCACTATCGTCCGGGCGGCAGGAGAATCCGCCGAGGCGACGCCGTCCTGATTGACTTCGGCGCGGTGGTGAACGGATACTGCTCCGACTTGACGCGGGTTGTTTTTGTCGGTAGAATCCCGCTCCGAATCGCACGGATTTATAAGGTCGTGCTTCGGGGCCAGTCGGCCGGGATCGGGGCGATCCGTCCAGGCGCTACTTGTGCGTCAGCCGATGCGGCGGCCAGGGGCGTAATTGCCGCCGCCGGCTACGGCGAGGCATTCGCGCACGGGCTTGGGCACGGCATCGGACTGGCGGTTCACGAACTGCCGCACCTGGGGCGGAAGGTCGAAAAGACCCTCCGGCCAGGAATGGTAGTTACCGTCGAGCCGGGAATATATCTGCCGGGAATCGGCGGCGTCCGTATTGAGGACGACGTGGTGGTTGTCCCGGGCGGAGCCAAAAGACTCAGTACGCTAAGCCGCCGCATGGAAGACATGGTGCTGCGATAGATTTGTAACGCTAAACGGCAAGCCGAACAGCAAACGCTAAACGGCAAGCCGGACAGCAAAAGAAGAGAAGGAATTCTCATGGATATTGACGAAATCAGAGAACTGGTTCGACTGATGGTCGATAACGATCTGGCAGAACTTGACGTCAGCGACGGTGAAAACAAGATTAAACTGAAGCGCGGCGGCGGCGACGAACCTGTCATAGTCGCAGCGCCGGCGCCTGCAGCGGCCGCGCCCGCTGCTGTGCAGGCAGGCAACGTCGAACCCGCCGCTGTCGAAGAAGAACTCATCGAGATAAAAAGCCCAATGGTCGGGACTTTCTACGCCTCCACCAGTCCCGATTCGGAGCCGCACGTGAGTATCGGCTCCGGCGTGGGCGCTGATACCGTCGTCTGCATCGTTGAAGCCATGAAGGTAATGAACGAGATCAAGGCCGATTGCATCGGCACGATTGCCGAGATATGCGTCAAGAACGCCCAGCCGGTGGAATACGGACAGGTGCTCTTCAGGGTAAAGCCTTCCTGACGGCAAGGCCGCTTCGAGGAAAAAAGCAAGAATGTTTTCACGGATTTTGATAGCCAACCGCGGCGAGATTGCGCTGCGTATTATTCGCGCCTGCAATGAACTCGGCATCGAGACGGTCGCGGTCTTCAGCGAGGCCGACCGCAACGCCGGTTATCTTCACCTGGCCGACGACCGCATCTGCATAGGCCCTGCCTCACCGATGGACAGTTACCTGAACATTCCCCGTATAATCGCCGCAGCCGAACTCGCCGACGTGCAGGCGATCCATCTCGGCTATGGCTTCCTGGCCGCAAACGCCCACTTCGCCGAGGTCTGCCGGCGTTGCAAAATTGAGGT
>DAOWOP010000025.1 GCA_030642005.1 Planctomycetales bacterium | reverse complement strand
TTGCCTTCGGCTGCGCCCTGGGCTAAAAACGACCGCCCCGTCTGGGGCTATTGAGAAGGTAGCGCTGTCATACTAATGTCTAATGAATGTCTAATGCCCAATGTCTAAAAAAGCACGGCGACGATTTTGAAACCATAACAAAATGAACCGCAGAGAAGTAAAAAACAACAACAATCCTTTTCTCTGCGGCCTCTGCGGTGAGGTTCTTTTTGTTATATGCTTTCAGGCATTAGAAATTGGTCATTGGTAACAGGCAGGCAAACGATAAGAGATAATACTTTTATCTCCGCATTCATTCGGCCTTGCGGCGACGGATGTACGCCCCCAGGCCGCCGACGCCGGCGAGAACGGCGAACAGAGTAACCGGCTCGGGAATCACGTACTCACCGTACATGCCGCCGACGATATAGATTTCCTCCTGCCCGTCGTTGTCGAACAGCGTCTGCATTTCGATGAACATGCCATAGTCGGTGTACTGGGTAAGGTCCAGGCCCGGGCAGAATCCTCCCCAGTCGCCCCTGGCAGCGTCACCGTTGTTGTCGGCGATGAAACCCTCGGCCTGGTAGGTGCCGGGCAGATAGGCCCAGTTGGGCGAACCCGGGAAGTCCAGGAATACCGTGTCGCTCAGATTGAAGACAACCACGCCGGGGTCGCTGGCGGCGATAAGCGGGTCGATGATGCTGTTGACCTCATAGGCCTCCAGACCAAGCAGCGCGTCGAGACCGTCAACGGGATCAACCGCATCGGGCTTGACCAGTATCAGCCTGGCCCTGATCCAGAGGTCCCGCGCGAGCGCCGGCGTTTCTGTCCAGTTCTCCGGCAGGGGAAAGTTGAGTTTATCGTTGGGCGTCTGATTCTGGTCGAAGGCGAAGACCGGAGTGGTCGAACCGGGATCGAAACCCTGGATGAGATTGAGTATCTCGCCGCCGGTCAGGACGCGAACGACCGTGTCGGGATCCTGCCCGTGGCCCTTTTCGTACTCAAGCCCATACCAGAGGCTGGCGCTCTGGGCGGCGTTGAAGTCGCCGTATGGCCCACCCACCTTGTCATCCTGCCACTTCACCGGCGGCAGCAGTGGGCTGTTGGTGTTGCCGTTGGAGAATATCCGCAGGAACGGGACATTGTTGCCCGTCGGCAGGGGCGGCACCTCGACAGCCCCCGGATGCTTCTGGGCAAGAATCTTCCAGTTGAACGTCAACATGTCGTCCATAAGGACATAGGTGCTGTCCGTCACCGGTACTGTTACCGCCGAGGCGGGTTGTGTGACAATCGCCGGCAAAAGCGCCGCTAATACCGCTACTGTTATAAAGGTTCTCATGTTCGCGCCTCCTGACATGTGCCGCGCGCAGCTACAGGCCCAACCTCATTATCCATACTATGTTATGTTACCACGCGATCCCGATTTTGTCAAGGTGTTTTCTGCCGGAAAATTGAGGAATCATGGGGGAATCAAAGGGATAAACACATAATTGTTGCTTCCACGACAAGTTGATTAACGCCCACAGCCGACGGGAAGTTCTCGCTAACCCGCATTTTTCATTAACCACAGGCGGCTGTTCGCTCGTCAGGGCGAAGCCCGCCGTAGCCCGGCCGTCCCAAGGGGAGGACACAGAGTTCGCAGAGATTCCAAAAACATACCTGCCTACCAGCAGGCAGGTCTCATTGTTATTACAAAGGTTACAATCTCTCGTCCAGGCGATTGCGCCCAAGCCACCATAATCTGAAAAAAACAGAGTGTTTTTTTACAAAATCGCCGAAATCGTTTGTAAGTTCTTTTGTAATAAACACCTCTGCGATCTCTGTGACCTCTGTGGTGAAATATCCGGGTTAGCAGGCCCGCCCCACGAACTGTTCTCTGGTTCTCTGCGGATTCTCGCAAAGGAAATTAGCGGGTAGATGCTCATCTGATCCTTATATCCCCGCTAAAGATTACAATGATGAGGATGCAATCCATAAGGGCCTGGGCAGCGACAAAGATGTATGGGGATATTCCCAAATATGTGAATCCAATCAAGAGACCGAGCCAAATAGCCACAGCAATCGCAGATCCCCGCCATCCCAACTCATGGCGAGCGAGGAAAATAATAACCCAGAAAACCAGGAAAGGCAGCAACAGCATAATCGGATTGTACAGACTCACCGGTCATTTACAAATAGTTGCATGGCCGCCCGTCGGCTGCATCTCTGGTACTTCGCGTAAGCGTCGGCGGCCTTTTGTCTTGTGGCGGAGGGATTTTCGCCGGCAGACCAACTGCGAATGATCGCATCGAGCGTGTAGGCCTCCGGCGCCATCAGGCCGGAGGTGGTAATGAGAGGTCTGCATTGGGCCTTTCGCAACGGGGCGACGAAATACGAGTGGCTCTTACACGCCAGGACAACGGCGCAGGCGGGATTCGGTACGCCTTGGTTTTCGGGAAACTCCGGCAGGCGAACGTCCATCAGGCCGTTGTGCCCGACGAAGCAGACCATGTCGGAATATCCGCCCGCCTGAAGACGGACCTGCCCGCCGGAAAGGGCGACCTCCGTAACGTTCAGACCGCCTGCGGCGCTGAAGAAGTCCGACAGCGCCGTTTTCATGCGTGCGCCGTCGTAGGCGTCTGCAACGACATAAACCGCCTTGGCCGGACCTCTGCTTCTAAAGACGCACCTGTCGAGAATCGCATCGGCTGTCGGCTTAGTGAAGCCGGTAAGCCTCTTCCAATGCGGCGAACGGGCAAAAAACGTCTTTACGCCGTACATCGCGCCCCAGTAGAGGTTGTTTCGCGGGTCCTGCCCGTTGCCAAGGCTCACCGGCACCGGCACGATACCCTGATGCCGGTTGTCGCACAAAGCGACGAAGACGTGAACAACTTTATAGTCACGTGGGTGCCGTGGCCGCGGTGTTTGCGGCCACGTTTGCCCAGGTACGGAGGGTTTATCGTGGTCGCCAACACCGCGGCCACGGCACCGCTCCGAAATAAACTTATCCATCCCTTCCTTGTAGGTCTGCCCTGAAGTTACAAACCCGTTATTATGCGAGCCGGTGATTTCGAGGAATTCCTTCGGCTCGGCGGCGGCGTCGAAAATCGCCTGGCCATGGGCGAAGGGAATCATATTGTCATCCCGGCTGTGAACGACCAGAACCGGACAGTTCACCTGCGAAATATCCTCCCGCGCGTTGAACTTATAGCGCGACAGCAGCCTCAACAGCGCGCACGGAAGGAAAGGATAGGCGTCCGAGCCGATTTCCGGGATGGAGGTGAACGTCGATTCGACGATGAGCGCCTTGGGCTTATGCTTTCCGGCGAGGTTAACGGCCACAGCCCCGCCCAAAGAGCGACCGAAGAGGATGATTTTGTCGGGGTCTGTGCCGCGCTGTTCGACAAGGTATTTCCACGCGGCCTCAGCGTCGAGGTATATGCCGTTCTCGCCGACCTTGCCTTCGCTCCGGCCATAGCCGCGATAATCAATGATGAGCGTGGCGAGACCCAGTTCATTGAAAATGTGGAGCGAATCCAGGCGGTGCGAGATGTTGCCGCCGTTGCCGTGGAAGAAAAGGATCGTGCCTCCGGCGTTCCTGGCAGGGACGAACCATCCGGTTATCTTCACACCGTCGGAGGTTTGGATTTCAACCGGCTCGAACGGCAGGCCAATGTCATCGGGCGTCGCATCGATCTGACGGCTTGGGAAAAACACAAAGCGGGACTGGAAGAAATAAAAGATTATCAGGAAACCGGTAATGGTGAAAAAAACGATACGAACGAGCACCCAGAGCAGTTTTTGAATCCTCCGGTCGGGTTTCTTTTGGTCGGCTTCGGGCTTGACGGCGTTGTCGGACAAAGGTTTTATCTGTTCGATTGTGAAGAGATTTAGTCAGATTTCATCCAGGCCGGTGAACTCTTCCGGATTGGCTTTGGATACGGCCCGCAGAATATCGCCGGCGATCTGGATCGCCTTTTCAGCATCTTCGTTTGATACGTGCTCCCAATCTCCATAGTCCCCAACGGTTCGCAGTTCCATCAGAGCCGAATAACTCGCCCCGAATTTCTTAGGCCACAAACCTGACTTGACGAGGTCCCGATGCACCGCCGCCTCTACGGCGGAGTGTTTCTTGAATGTCTTGCCTTCCAGCGCGAAATAGGCCGAGACGGCGTAGAATACAGCAAAATAGGCGCGCGACCCGGCCGTGTCGGGGCTTTGTGGCAAGATATGCCTGGCTACCGAAATGGCGTCTTTCGCCCGGCCCCAAAGACTCCCCGCAAGGTCTGTCATGCCGGGATTCCCTCCCGCAGCACCTCCTTGTATAGTGGGTACTCCTGCTGTTCATAACGCTTCACATCCACCGGCTTGGCGTGAATCGGGCGATCCAATTCCAGGACCAGATCGTACAGGCAGTGGATGCACGTCCACGAATCGTCCCAATGGTTAACCGGCCCTTCCAGCAGGACGAGAAAGTCGATGTCGCTGTCTGGTTCGGCCTGGCCGCGGGCTTCCGAACCGTAGAGAATCACGCCACGCAAGCGCTCACCGAATGCCTCCTGAAGCAGCGATTTGACCTGCTTAAGCAGTTTATCTGTTTCCATGGTTGATTCTCCGCCTAATCGATACCGCCGAGTCCATTATACCATCGGCAACGACTCGTGCGACAGTATGAAATGTTATTTCCCTGCGTAGCGGATGATTTTTCGGGGGCATTTTTCGATTGATGTGGAAAGGTCGGTGTCGGCCTGGTATCGGTCGTAGTCGATTGAGGCGTTGTTGTCGGCGACGGTGAAGATGTCGTCGAGTTTGGCGCATATTCCGCAGCCGATGCATCCGACGGTGCAGACGCTTCGGACGACCTTGCCGGGGTCGAGATTCGAGCAGGCGACGACGGTCATCGCGTCGGCTTGGAACGGGACCATCTGAATGATGTTTCGCGGGCAGGCGCGGACGCATGCGCCGCAGCCGACGCATTTTTCGTAATCGACCACCGCCAGGCCGTTGACGATGTGTATCGCGTCGAACTTGCAGGCGACCACGCAATCGCTGAAGCCCAGGCATCCGAAGGTGCAGCCTTGTACGCCGGCGACCATTACGGCGGCGGCGCAGGTCGGCTCGCCGCGGTATTCCGGGCGCTTCAGGCGGGCGTCGAAATCGGCCCCGCAGAGAACTACCGGACGCGACGGAACGCCGGCGACGTGTTCGATACCCATAATCTCGGCGATGCGTTCGGCGACCGCCGAGCCGCCCACGGGACACTTATCCGGCGGGGCGCCGTCGTGGAAGACGGCCTCGGCGTATTCGTGGCATCCGACGTACCCGCACCCGCCGCAGTTCGCACCGGGCATCGCGTCCATCAGGTGTTGCAACTTCGCCGGCACATCGACGTGCCAGCGGACGTTCGCCCAGCCCAGCAGGACCGCAAACACGCCCGCCAACGCAAGCATCACACACACCGCCAGAATTATCGTCGGTATCATTTCAGTGAACCCATTCCCGCACTTTCGCTTCGCTCAAGTGCGGGCGTTGTGTTGTTTCCAATCAAAAATCGAAAATCAAAAATCTCTTTATCCCGCCATTCCCTTGAAACCCATGAACGCCAACGCCATCAGTCCGGCGGTTATAAGTGTTATTCCCGGCCCTTTGAGCGGTTCGGGTATATCGGCGTTGTCCAGTTCTTCGCGTATGCCCGCCATCAGGACGATCGCCAGCGTAAAGCCGATCCCGCCGAAGAAACTATAGACCAGCGCGAAGAGGAAATTGCCCGTCAGTTCCGGAGACTTTGCGATGGTCAGGCAGGCGAAGAGTATCGCGCAGTTGGTAGTAATCAGAGGCAGGAACACGCCGAGGGCCTTGTAAAGGGCCGGTGCAAACCGGCGGACGTACATCTCCACCAACTGCACCATCCCGGCAATGACGAAAATGAAGATTATGTACTGGAGGAAGAGCATGTCCTCGACGACCTTGCTTCCGGCGATGGAATTGACCGCGTTGACCAGCGCGCTGCCGGGGACCAGGGCGAAATGGCTTATCAGCCAGGTCGCCGATCCGGCGATGGTAATGACGAACGTTACGGCGCAGCCCATGCCGAAGGCGGTGTCTATCCGCCGGGATACGCCCAGGAACGGGCAAATCCCCACGAAATTAATCAGCACCAGGTTATTAATGACCGCTGTGGCCAGTGCGATAAACAAGATGTCGGTTACTACGCCCATGTCGCTTCGCTCCAGGGACCAGGGTTTAGGGTCTTGGGACTTGGCTTACTCTTTTCTGTTGCCTAGTCCCAAGTCCCTAGTGTCTTGTCAGTCTTTAATTTCAGGATACAGTGATTTCAGTTTGATCCTTGCATCATCGGTTGTAAATCGCCAACTAACGCCTGCCTTATCTTCGTTTCTTCGACGTTCCCAGGGCTCGATACGCTCGGCAAGCAATTCCTGTGTTTCAAAATAATCATTCGTACATTGACGTGCTAATACGCCAAGTTCAATCTCCGCCATATTCAACCAACTACCATGCTTGGGCGTGTAATGAATTTCCAGCCGTCTTGCCAGACGACGTGCCTCGTCCGGAGGAAACGCTTCGTACAAACTTGCTATTTCGTGAGTGTTGAGGTTATCCATTACCAACACAATTTTCTCAGCTCCCGGATACAACTTGTCACATAACTCTCGAACAACCTCTGCAAAATCCTTGCGAGTACGTCGAGACCGAACACGAACGTGTCGCCTTCCGGCAAACGGTTCGTACATCATGAAAATACTGGCTGTTCCACAACGGCGGTATTCGTAGTCCATTCGCTTCGGCGAACCGGGCCTCATCCCAAGCCCGGGACGTGTTTCAATAACCATCTGCTTGGATGCCTCGTCCATGCAGATCATAGGCCGCAGTGGATCAAAAGGCATATGATACAAGTCCAATATCTCTTCCATTGCTGCAACGAAGGCGGCATTCTGCTTGGGAGGTATTACCCAGTATTGATAGCGGTGGGGCTTGAGGATGTTTTTTTTAGAACCTCTCGTACCGTCTCGTAAGAGATCGAATCCACCACGCCCAGCTCGACCAATCCTTCAGCCAGCAATCGAAGCGTCCAGCGGTTGCGACCTGCCGGAGCTTGCGAACATCCTAACGCAACCAGCGATGCCTCGCCGCGCCCGTCCAACTTGCGCCTGGACAACTGCGGCCCACGTTTGGCACGCTCCAAAGCCGCCTCGAATCCTCGAGTAACTAACCGCTTGCGAAGATTCTCGACCGTTGTGTGATGGCAGCCAAACGCTTCGGCGATGTCGCGATCCTTCCAGCCAGGCCCGTATGAGCCCTGGTCGGCTTTAAGCAGAATGTTGGCATGCAGGATTTTGTAAGCTGCCGCCTTTCCCTTGCTGACAATGCCTTGCAGTTGGGAACGTTCTTCAGTTGTCAATTCAACGATAAACTTCTTCTTCATAGTCGGCCTCCTTGCCGTATATAAGGTCCTATCAACCTTATCGGCAAAAAGACCTGTTATCCTGAAACAGCACTCTGACAAGTCCCTAGTCCCTAATCCCTGTTTTTTTCCTCATCGACAGCCAGTTAACCAGTCCTATCAGCAGGCCGAGGGTTATAAACGCCCCCGCCGGGCCTTGCATGACCGCCCAGTTGGGCCACCACTCCGGCATGATGCGGACGGACTCGAAAATCATTCCCGTTGCAAGGATTTCGCGAATAACGGCGATACTGGTCAGTCCGACGAGGAATCCCATCGACTGGCCTACCGCGTCGGAAATCGCAACTCCCACTGACTGCTGTGACGCGCAGACCTCGCATCGGCAGATGATTATGCAGTTGACGATAATCAGCGGGATATAAGACCCAAGCCGCAGACTCATCTCGAAGACATACGCCTGAAGCACCCGGTCGATAATCGTTACGAACGTCGCTATCGTCAGCGTGAAGACCAGTATCCGCAGGTGGCCCTTCAGTTGGTTCTTCAGCAGCGCCACGACGACCGAAGCCATGATCATCACGAACGCGGTGGCCCCCGCCATGGTAACGGCCCCTGCGAGCGTAGCCGTTACCGCCAGAGTCGGGCACATCCCCAGCAACTGGCGATAGATCGGGTTGTCGTCGAGCAGGCCGTTGCGGAAACGACTTGCCGCGCCGGGAAGGGCTGAATCAGTCATGGCTGTCGCCCTCCTTCCCGATCGCCGCGAGTTTTTCACGAACGGCTGCGAGGTTGTCGTTGATGATCTTCGTTACGCCCTTGGACGAGATCGTCGCCTGCGAAATCGTGTTAATCTGCTGACCTGTCGCCTGCTTGCCCGGCGCGATCGGCTCGATGGGTTTCGTGGCGTCTTTGCCCTCGAACTGCTTGTAGAAATCGGACTTTTCCTTTTTTATCTTGTCGCCGATACCGGCTGTCTCAAGGCACTTGATGACGCGATAGCCTATTAATTCGGTTACCTGTGCGTCCACGCCGATAAGCAGCGTCAGCGTATCGTATCCCTGCCCTTCAGCCTTTATGCCCCACCCGATCGTTTTGCCGTCCTTGACGGCGGGGTAGCAGAGAATCTTTTTCGTCCTTCCGGCGATAACACTTTCAATTTCTTCAGGCTCATCAGTTTCCGTGCCTTCGCCGAACATATCGACAAGCCGGCGGGCGATAAGGTCTTTGACGTTCTGCTCAATCTTCGGGCGCGTAAGTTTCTCCACGCCCGCCAGCGCCACGCCGAACACCACCGCCAGCAGCAGAACCAACCACGCTTGAATTAAGTAGTTCTTTTTCATGCCTTTGCCATTTCCAATTTTCAATTTCCAATTTCCGATTGAAAGAACATTTCGCATCTTCCAATCAATTGGAAATTGAAAATTGGAAATCGGAAATTTTATTTCTGTACTCGTCCGCCGACGGGCTTCGGTACTGTCCAGCGGTCAATCAGCGGAACGGTCATGTTCATCACGAGAACGGCGTACATTACGCCTTCGGGCACGTTTGCGAACAGTCGTATCAGCATCACGAGGACGCCGGTTCCGACGCCGAAAATCCATCTGCCGCGGCTGCTCAGCGGGCTGGTGGCGGGGTCCGTGGCGATGAAGAACGCCCCGAACACAAGCCCGCCTGCCAGAAGATGATGCCCGACGGTCATAACCGTGTCGGTCAGGGCCTGGTTTATCCCCGCCACAACGGCCGCCGCTGCCAGCATGCCCAGCGGAATCCGCCAGGAGGCAGACCGGCGGAAAATAAGGTACAGCCCGCCGAGGGCGCAGGCAATCGCGCCGGTCTCGCCCACCGAACCGTTGACGGTCCCGATGGCGAGGTCCTGAAGGTTGTAGGCGACCTGCTCGAACTTACCGGCTGCCAGTGGCGTAGCCTGCGAGATAATCTCAACCGCTCGCGGCGGGCCGATCTTTCCGGGCAGTAGATACGTGGTCATCTCGCTGGCGAAGCACGCCTGGACGAACGCTCGCCCAGCCATTGCGGGGTTGAAAATGTTCGAGCCGAGTCCGCCGAAGAGCATCTTGGCGATGAGAATAGCAGCGGCCGATCCTATGAAACCGACGTACCACGGGGCAGTCCAGGGAATCGACAATCCCAGAATAAGCCCCGTAACGGCAGCCGATAAATCGCCGATTGTTTGTGGTCTCTTGCGAAGTTTCTGGAAGAGCGCCTCGAAGAACATGCAGCTGACGACGCAGACGCCCATCTGCATCCCCGCCCGCCATCCGAAGACATATACGCCCGTCGCCGCCGCCGGAACCAGCGCGACAAGCACGTCAATCATCACCCGCCGCATACTCCGCGCAGCCGAGATATGCGGACCCGGCGCGACGGATAACACCGGAGCAACCTGCTCTGTTTTTTCTTCTTCTTCACCCATCTTCTTTTATCTGTTGCCAAGTCCCTAGTCCCTGGGCATACCTGCCTTACCCGCGCGAATAAGTTGCACCAGCGGAATCTCCGCCGGGCAGACGTACGCGCAGCAGCCGCACTCACAGCAGGCGGTGATGTAATACCGCCGGGCCATCTCCCAGTCCATGTTCCGCGCCGCCAGTGCGATCCGCGTCGGCACCAGCCCCAGCGGGCAGACATCGACGCATCGCCCGCAACGGACGCAGGCGGTCTCCTCGGCCTTGCGCGTCTGCTCTTCGGTCAACACGACCACGCCGGAGGTACCCTTGGTAACGGGCGTGTCAAGGTCGCCGAGTGCGAAGCCCATCATCGGCCCGCCGGAGATCACGCGCCCCGCCTCGTCCGTCAGCCCGCCGCAGTATTCGATTAAGGCGGCGTAACCTGCCCCCACCGGTGCAAGGATGTTCTTCGGACTTACGACGCCTTCGCCGGTAATGCTGATGATGCGGTGCGTCAGGGGTTTGCCCCGCAGCACCGCCCGCGCGACAGCGGCGGCCGTGGCGACGTTAACGACCACAACGCCCACATCCAGCGGAAGCCCGCCGGTCGGAACCTCGCGGGACATTACCGCCACGATAAGTTGCTTCTCGCCGCCCATCGGATACCGGGTGTGGACGCCGACGACTTCAACGCCGGCGCCGGCGGCGGATGAACGCATCTTCTCTATCGCGTCGGGCTTGTTGTCTTCGATGGCGACGATGATCCGCTCGGCCCCGGCTGCGCGGGCGGCCAGCAGGGCACCGGCTATTATCGGCTCGGGTGCTTCGAGCATCAGGCGGTAGTCGCTCGTAAGGTACGGTTCGCACTCGCAGCCGTTGATAATCAGCGTGTCGATTGGCTTGTCGGGGTTGCGAGCGAGTTTGACGTGGGTGGGGAATGTCGCACCGCCCATGCCGACGATACCGGCGTTGCGGACGGCTTCGGCGATTTGCTCCGGCTCGAACGAATCTATCGTACCCGTCGGCCAGTCGCCGCCGTAGATGTCGTCCCAGAGCGCCCGGCCGGCGAGAGGCTGCTGGTCGGAGGCCGTTATGGGAACAGCCCCGACGTGCTGACCGTTCGGCAGCGTTACGACGGTCGCCGCAGCCGTCGCGCCCGCCACCGATGCATGCACCGGCGCTGAGACGAACGCATCGGAATCGCCGAGAACGTCGCCGACAGCGATTTCGGTCCTCGGTTTGACCTTCGACTCGCACGGCGCGCCTATGTGCTGCGACAGCGGAATCAGGACCGACTTCGGCATCGGAAGGACCTCGACAGGCGAGCCGGCAGAGAGCGATTTGGCGTCGTCGGGATGCACGCCACGCGCGAAAGACCGCTTGGGGGGAACCTTTGTCGTCGCCGCAATCGTCATATTAGTCGGTATTCTGTAATTGTTTAGCCGTCGCCGGCACGGCGGCGTTTCTGTGTTTGGAACTTATTCGCCGCCGTACCGGCGACGGCGAAACTTACACAAAACGTTGATAAATCGCTATGATGCTTTTCGTCCTCGGCGTATTCCAATGCCGATAATCGCCGCTGTTGCCACTGTGAGCACGAACGCCCCGATGCCGGCGGCAATTCGCATGTTCTCGCTCTTGACCATCGCAGCGGCCGCTATCGCCGCCGCCAGTGGCAGCAGGAAATACGCCGCCGCCTGACCGGCCAGAGACCAACCCGACAACTCACCATCGCCGTCGGCCCGGTCGGTCGGTTCGCAAGACGAGTGCATCGGGCAAGTGTGGCAATTCGATTTACTCTCGCTGTCCATAGTCGCAAACCGGGGATAAATAAGATTCGATAACCTACCGACCCGCCGACGCACGGGCAAGCAGATTTTACCCCAAAGCCCAGCAAGGTACCGGCGATCTTCGCGTTCTCTTATAAGGATTTACTTTCCCAGCAGGTTGTCCAGCACGCCGGGTTTCTTCTTTTCGTCGTCGGACTTTTTGTCTTTTTCGCCGCCGAGGATGCCCTCGAGCAACCCCCCTGTTTTGTCCTTTTGGCCGGTGGATTTGATGAGAAATTCCTTCAGCGCCTCTTCGTCGGGTTTGGCTGACAACGCCATCTTTTCAGGAAGCAGCAGCGACGGATGGCTGGAGAGGTTCTTTCCCTCAACCGTAAATGTCGGCAGGTCCGGCCGCAATTGGATTCGGCTGACCTTGACGTCGCGGACGACCCATGTCGGGCTTTGGGCCAGATATTTCTTCGCCGACAATTTCAGATATCCCAGCGCCCTGGCCCGCCTGGCGAGCGCTTCGGCGTCCGGTTCGGACGCTTCGGCCTCGTCGCTCTTGAGATATTCCCTTAGTTTCCGGAGGCGCTCGTTGAACTTCTTGATTTCCTCGTAGTACTCGGCGCTCTTGCCGAGTTTTCCGGTCAGGTCATCCAGGACTGAGGGAGCCTTTTCTTTCGCTTCGGGCTTTTCGCGATAGACCTTCCCCGGCGTCTTGCGCTCGATGTCCATTCGCATCGCCTCGCACTCCACCAGGTCTATCACGAACCGCCGGGTCAGCATCTCTGCAATGCCGACGTCCGCGACGATTTTCTCGGCCTGGAACCGGTTGTGCGTAGGCCGGGCGGCGTCTGTTACCTGAAGGCCTTCGATAACGAGGCGCCCGCTGCGCAGCGACAGGTCGGCCTTGGCGATGTTGACTTCAGCGCCGTTGGCGGCGGCGATGGATTTCTCCAGGCCTCGCTTTACTATCGAGTCGAGAAATATCATCGTAGCAACAGCGAGGGCCGCCGTCACCACCGCAGCGGCAATGACCCTTCCTTTGCGAATCAGCGGCGATTTCGCCTCGGCCATGTCCGCGAATTTGCCTTTCTGCTTGCCGAAGGCGACCCGCATAATGAACCGTATAAACCAATTACCCGCGACTTTCTGGGCCTTCTCGCTTTTACCTGTCGCCGAGGCTATCGCCACACGAGTCTTGACGACGGACCTGGCTACAAACCACGCCATCAGCCCGCCGACTATGATAATCAGCGGAATCGCGCCGAGAAGGCAGTACACGTGCAGGTCCATCATCGCCACGACCGGTATCTCGGCCGCCGAGCGAACAAGCCCGACCAGGCCCAGGTCGTGCATCATCATGTAGCCAAGCCGGAACGTAACCGGCGCCAAGAGCAGGCAGAGAATCCTGCCAAACACGAACGACAGGAACGCCAGTGCACCGGTGGCGTTCAGGAACAACACCAGGACAATCAGAAATATCAGCGTCAGGTTCACACCGGGAATCATCCCTATGGCAAAGCCCAGGAAAATCCCAAGGAACATGTCGCGGAACGTCGCGCCGCCGCGCAGCGCCTTGCCGAGTTTGCGAATGAGTTTAATCGGATTCATTTCGCTTCTCCCATAGATGTGCCTCTGCCTCAAACACTATCGAGGCAAGGCTGGAAAAGCAAGGGGATAGGGAATTAACAGGTGTTGACGGAGAATGACAGGTTGCTTATGTTGACGTTATGATGAAAATGGCCAGAGAAATAGGTGGCCGTTCCGATTTCTCCCCCATTGTAAGATTGACTGTCTGTGCGCTATTGTTTGTTGCAACTACGTGTCTGACCCAGTGCGGGAGGGAAAGTGCGCATTCCACGAAAATAGACGAGGGACAGGAGGAAATAAAGTCTCTGATCTCGAAGATTACTAAGCCTGGCACTGACAAAGACACTTGGTGTTCACGAACACAAGCTGCCGAAAGTCTTGGAGATATTGGGGTGGAAGCCATTCCTGCCTTAATGGAGGTATTCAAAGACAAAGATGAATACGTACGACGTGCGGCTGCGTATGCTATGGCGCTTATTGGAAAACCGGCTGTTCCGTCGCTCATAGAGGCATTGAAAGACGGCGATGCCCGAGTACGCAGAAATGCCGGATACGCCTTGGCCGGCATGGGACCCAAGGGCTGCCGTGCCGTTCCCGCCCTCATCCAGGCGGTGAAGGACAGAGACAGCAACGTGCGCTCCGTCGCGGCACACGCCCTCGGCACCATTGGTCATGATGCAAAGGCAGCGGTTCCTGCACTTATAGAGGCATTGAAGGATGAAATATCGAGTGTGCGCGAATCGGCAACGAGTGGTTTGCAGAGCATCGGGCCTGATGCAAAGGCGGCTGTCCCCGCCCTTGTACAGACTCTGAAGGACGAGAATGAATACGTTCGTTCGGGTGCTGCATGGGCGTTAGGGGCAATTGGTCCATCAGCAAAGGCTGCCATTCCGGCACTTATTGAAGCAACAAAGAAGGACAACGACCCGGATGTTCGCGAGTACGCTGCACAAGCTTTGAAGAAGATTCAAGATCAATAGTCTGGATCATGGGGATCATGGGGATCATGTTTTTTTATCACTCGCGCCAGGTTTGCTTTTCGGGCTGATGGTGGTCTTCGAGTTTGGCTGATGGGCTTTCGAGCCTGCCGGTGCGATATTGTCGGCGGAGGAAGCCCCGGCGGACGGCGCGATATGGCTTGGTGATCTTTCGGTGCAGGCGATGCCACAGGCCACGCCGGCGGGAGAATTTTTCTTCCTCGTCCGTCAGTTCAGCCGGGGCGAGGCGGCGCTTGTGTTTGCAGAGATGATAGATGTCTTTGCCCTGGAGGTATCGGACGATGCTTGCGGCGATTACTCGGGCAGGCCAAAGCCAGTCGTCGCGGCGGCGGATTGCGATCTGGAAATCGATCAGGTGCGCCGAGCCGTCGTCGGCCACCAGCATATTCGAGAGTTTATTGGCATCGACGTATGCGACGCCGCGGGTGTGTACGGCGTCGAGGATTTGTCGCATCCGGTCGAAATAACCGGCCGGCGGCTTATCGAGGTGATCCAGAGGAACCGCCTCGATGTATTCGATGGCCAAGCCCGTCGGCCCGACGCAACCGAGACATCGCGGCACGCCCGACACGCCCGCCAGGGCGGCGTAAATCGCCTTCTCATGCTCCCGGCTGAACCGGCCAAGCCAGTCCATCGCCAAGCCGCAGATCGCCTGCGTGCGGTAGGTCTTCACGACAATTTTCGGTATCTCGACCGCACCGGTCGCCTCGTATAACGCCGTGGCTGCGAAAAAATCGTGCTTGAAGACGCGCAGAAGTCTGTACGCCGCGCCGGCGACGTAAATCTCCGCCGCCGGCGGCGTCGGCAATGCGAACAACTGCGTATTGTAACGGTATTTGGGCATCGTGAGCGACATGCTCACTTAAGTGAGCATGCCTGACGAATATCGTCGGCGAATTTTTCAGCGGCGGTCTCGATTGCCTTCTTCCAGTCCATTCCGACATACTCTTCGCGCTGGTAGGCGTAGATAACAGACCGGCTGGCGTTGACGATCGCGCCTGTGCCGTCGGGTTTGAACGCGGCGGCGCAGTCGGCAGCCGATGCGCCCTGTGCGCCGTATCCGGGAACGAGGAATATCTGCTGCGGCATGATTTCACGCAACCGCCGGGCCTCGTCGGGATAAGTCGCGCCGACGACCGCTCCGACGCAACTGTAGCCGCTGCCGCCAATGAGTTCCTCGCCGCCGCCGATGGCTGCTACCTGTTCGGCCATGTGCTCGTAGAATTTCTTCCCGTTCGCGTCGGCGAAGTCTTGAATGGTAGCTGCCGACGGGTTCGACGTCCGCACCAGTACAAAAACGCCCTTGCCGACGTCTGCCGCCGTATCCACAAACGGTTTCAGCCCGTCTGCGCCGAAGTACCCGTTGACTGTGATTGCGTCGGGCGAGTTCGTTCCGGTCAAGTGCCCGGCTGCATACGCCTGTGCCGTCGAGCCGATGTCGTTACGCTTCACGTCGCCGATGACGATTAGACCATCATCCCTGGCCGTCGCCACCAGCAGTTCGTACAGGTCAACGCCGACCGAGCCGTACTTCTCAAAATACGCCGATTGAATTTTCACAGCCGGGACAATCGGCGAGATGATCCTGAGAACCTCCAGGCAGAAGATGTTGATGAACTCGGTCTGTTCGACTTCGTCCCGGACCTTCCTCTGAAGTTCTTTCGGCAGGCGATCATAGACCGGGTCAATCCCCACGCACACCGGCGAACCGGCCCGCTCAATCGCCGCCAGCAACCTGTCTGCAAAATGTTCAGCCATAGGCTACTCCTTTTCTGCCGGCTACCTTATACCGGTACCGACACGAATCAGCCAATGCGCCGGCTTTGGCGAAAAATGAACTGGCCCAGGAGGGGAACTGCAAAAGAGTACTTCCCATACCGGTTCTTGTACACCAGCCCGGCCTCGCTAAGCGACGCGAGCATCTGGTTGACATGGCTGCTGCTAAAGGGCTTTTCCAGTTTTTGTTTTGAACGTTCTACTACCTCCTGTACCATAAACTCCGAATCGCAGTTTTCAAGTGTGGCTATTACGCCAAGCAACTCTCGCTGTCTATCGGTAGCGCGCGCCCATCGTCCTGCAAAGAAATCGGAATCCAGCTTTCGGACTATTTCGTCCACCGGAACAGATGGTTCCTCGCCGACGCCAAACTTCTGTATAAACACGTCATACACCTCCCGGCATATAAACTGGATAAAATACGGATAGCCGCCCGAAACTCTGCAAATAGTATTGACCGAATTATCGTGGAACCTGACGGGGCAGTTTGTGCTTTCTATTGGTTTGAGAATCGCATCCCGGCTGTCTGCTTCATTCAGCCGATCAAGAAAGACGACTCGGAACATCCGTTCGGCAAACGTCCGTGCCTCAACGAGTTTAGGAAACAATGTCGGCAGACCCGTCAGAACGAGCATGAAAGGGATGTCTTTTTTCTGAATCGACTGAAAGACATCGAGGAGCAGCGATAGTGGATACTGTTCCTTGGCGGAATGATCTGCAAGATTCTGGGCTTCGTCGTAAGCGAATATCAGACCACGGCGGTTTTGCCCTGCCATACAACGCCATACAACCTCAAGGACGTTCTTTATTTTGTCGGCTACCAGTCCGGCTGTTTGTTCAAAAATTCGAACCAGAGTTTCGTAATTCAGTGTATGCCGGACTTCTTTCTTTTGCGGAATATAACCAATTGACGAAACTACCTCTTTTCCTATAACGATTGAAGATGTTACCACCGAGAGGTCTGTCAGCAGGCGTATTGCAATGTTTTCCTCACTGAGGCTCGTCGATTCAGAAAGATCGGTCCCTACCCAAAGCCAACCTTTTTTGATCGCAAGTGGTTTAAACGTATCCAGGAGAACCGTCTTCCCAACGCCCCGGAGGCCTGTTAGAACCATGTTCTCAAGAATGGTGTCTTGTGTCAGTAGTCGTTGAAATTCATGGTTCTCCTTTTCCCTTCCGGCCAGATACGGCGGCATGTGGCCTGCTCCAGGACGAAACGGGTTCTTGAACTCTTGGATGGATAGATTCATAGCCTATTAGTCTCCTTTGTGTATTTACACATCAGTCTAAATTTAGTCACGACTTTAGATTTTGTCAAGTGTTTTTTATAAAAAAACAGCGTGGTCGAAACTGCTTGTTCGGGCGGGTCGGTTTTGTTAGGCTGATGGGTGTCAGGAGTTGAACATGATTGAAACAGCGAATCTGCCGGAAGTGATAGCAACCCTCAGCGCCCGGATCGTAGCAATCCGGGACTCTCTTTGACTTGCCCGCCCGCCGGGAGGAAATGTCGGCAATCGAGCAGCGGATGTCTGCACCGAATTTCTGGTCCGACCAGGAATCGGCCCAGAAGGTCGTCTCGCAACTCAAGGCTCTCAAGGCTGTCATCGGGCCGGTAACGGAATTGTCGTCGCAAATCGAGGATTTGCAGACGCTGCACGAGTTGGGCGCTGAAGCCGGCGACGCCGACACGCTCGGCGAGGCCGCCGCCGAGGCTGAAAAACTCACCGCCGATCTCGACCGGCTGGAACTGCGAACGATGCTGGCCGGCCCGCATGACGCGGGCAACTGCTATGTCTCCGTCCACGCCGGCGCCGGCGGGACCGAAAGTTGCGACTGGGCCGAAATGCTCCTGCGAATGTACCTGCGTTATTTCGAGCGGGGCGGATACAAGGTCGAGCAGATCGACCGCCTGGACGGCGAAGAGGCGGGCGTCCGCTCGGCGACGCTGCACGTGGTCGGGCCTTACGCCTACGGATACCTCTCCTGCGAACGTGGCGTTCACCGCCTGGTGCGGATCAGCCCGTTCGACTCGGCCAAGCGGCGCCACACGTCGTTCGCCTCCGTGGACGTCCTGCCGGAACTGGACGAGATCGAAATCGAGATCGACTGGGGCAAGGAAGTCCGCGAGGACACCTACCGCGCCAGCGGAGCCGGCGGCCAGCACGTCAACAAGACGTCATCGGCCGTCCGCCTGACGCACCTGGCGACGAGCATCGTAACGCAATGCCAGAACGAGCGCTCCCAGCACCAGAACCGCGCACAAGCGCGCAAAATGCTAATGGCCAAACTCTACCAGCACACCCAGGCCAAGCGCGACGCGGAACTGGCCAAGATGTACGGCGAGAAGGGCGAGATCGCCTTCGGCCACCAGATACGCTCATACGTATTGTATCCGTATCAACTCGTGCGGGATGAACGGACCGACCTGAAAGTCGGCAATACCGACGCCGTGCTCGACGGCGACATTCAGGCGTTCATAGACGCCGCCCTGCGCGACAAACTCCGGAAGCGGTAACGCTTACTCACAGCAACGTCCTGAATTCCTCCACCGTCAACCCCACCTCACGGATAATTGCTCGAAGCGTACCCTTGGCCAATTCTTTGTGATTCGGGACGGTAACTCGACGATACGGATAAGCCGTTCGCCGTAAAATTATGTGACTGCCTGTTTGGTGATCGACGGTGTATCCGATCCTGCCCAAAGCACTGACTGTCTTGCGGCCGGAGACCACCGGCAGTTTGCTCATGCCTCAACCTCGACGATTTCCTCGGTGATGGCCGGTGGAATCGGCTCATTGTGCTTGCGGAGGCTTTCGAGGTAACCGGAAATGGCGTCGGTGATGTTGGCGCGGGCCTCGTCGCGTGTATCGCCCTGGGAAATACAACCCGGCAATGTCGGACACGTTGCGACGAATCGTCCGTCCTCGTCCTGCTCGATAATTATCCTGAGCTTCATGCGGCATTCTCCCAGACTCTCATTTATCATAACGCACCCGCCGCAAACAGACAAGCACTCCAGGCAAAATTTATTATTGCCTGCGAGTGGACGGGTGGCTATAGTATCGCCCCTTTGGCCCGGCTGATTTAACCGCCGGGAGGACTGTCGGCAGGAACCTATGGTCAAACGATTAGGCATTATGCTTCTACTGATTGCTGCGGCGTCCGTCTTCGCCGCTGCCGACGAGCCTGACGTGGTTACTGTTTCCAGGGTCTTTGCGCCGTATATCCGTTCGGGTCAGTGGGGGCGGGTAACGGCCGATCTTCGTAACCCGACAGATCGCGCGGTGCGGGTCAGGTTTGTCTATTTCGCCGATGATCCCGCCCAAGGGCAAATTCGCTACACGTACACCACCGACATGCCCGCCCGGACTTATCAGAATATCCGGCTGGGCCAGCGCGTCGGCGCAATAAAGAAAAAAAACTCATCGTCATCATCGAAAAAAAGAACCTACATCGAGCAGGCCTTCAGGCTGGAAGACGCCCGAACTAATAAAATCCTCGACAGCGACTACGTACTGGTTTCCTCGCTGGCGCCCACACAATGCTGCCTGGCCTACGTCGATCCTGAAGACCCGCAGGGACAGGACCATTCTTATCTCATGCGCATCCCTGACAGCCCCTTTGGCGATGTCGCACTGACCAATTCTCGCCAACGCCTGTTGCCCAACCGATGGTACGGATACTCGCTGCTGGAGATACTGGTTATTTCGTCGGCCGAACCGGCCGAACTGTCGGACAGTCAGATTAGCGCCGTTGTTGACTGGGTCAGGCAAGGGGGAGTGTTGCTGGTAACGGCTCACTCTGCCGGCGACCGCACGTTTACCGGAAGGCTCGCTGAAGCCGCCGGTGTTATCGTCGCGGGAACACACCAGGAATATCGGCTTGAGGCGACCGACGCCGACGGCAAAGATCGCTTTGAGACGGACCTGGAGACCCCGATGGTAATGGCGCATCTGTGCCCGCTGGATGCCGACGTCCTGTGGCAGGCCAATGATATGCCTCTGCTGACGCTGCGGCGGTTAGGGACGGGGGCTGTTTTCACCCTGGCCGTACCGGTCGGCGCTTTGGCGACGAACCAGACTAAACCGCTCTGGCAGACGATTGCTGATCGAATGAAGCGTGTCCAGCCGATTTTACCGGACGCTTTCGCCGCATCGGCCGAAAGCAAGTTTGCTCAAATTGCCGGCCGGCGAAGCCGGGACCGGCGCACGCCGGCGTGCATTATCGGCGTTCAGGCAGTGCTGTTCCTGCTGCTGGGGTTGTTCCTTCATCTGCGACGGCGCGGCGAGTTGGCCTGGGTGGCGATGGTCCCCCTGGGTCTGCTGGGCGCAGCAGGCCTGCTGGTGTGGGGCATGACGCTTCGCGAAGAGCCGAGGTTGAGTTTCCTAGCGCTGGCGTCGGCCAGACCCGACGGGACAGCGCACGTTCGGCAATTATCAACCTACTACACGCCCCAGACCGAGCAGATCGACTTCTCGTCGGGTTCGCCGCTGGGAACTGTCCGTCCGTCGGCTTCGGCTTCGGCTTCGGTGATGGAATCTGTGGAAATTGCCGGCGGGCGAACCATGACTCTGGAAGATGTGCGAATAATCGGCAACAGTGCTCGAACCGCTTACGCCGAGGCGCCGGCGAACCTGCCGGGTCGGCTGGGCGCAGAGGTGCGCCTGGGGCCTAAAGGATTGGAAGGAACGATAACCAACAACACCGGCGCGGACATATTCGACGCCATAATAGTTACCGGCAGCGCAGCCTATACCGTCGGGCTTCTGCCGGCAGGACGCACCACCGCCGTTGTCGTTCACGACCCGCCGCTGCCTAAGGATACCTACACCGAAAAGACCGTTCGCAACACAACGGACCGCTTGCGCAACGACCTGATTGCCGCGTTGGCCTGTCCGCCGGCGGCGACGCGGCGATCCCTGCCCGAGCCGACGCCTATGCTGCTCGGCTGGTCCAGCCTACCGCTGCTCAACCCGCTCGACGAGTCCCGCCGACAACAGGCTGAATCGAAAGGCTTAACACTACTGACAATGCCGCTGACGCTGCTGAACACGCCGCCCGGAACGAAGGTCGTTGTTCCCGGCGGGCTGCTGAAACTTCACATCGGCGGGCGCCCGCCCGTATGGGTGCCGAAAAAGCAAAAATTCAACAAGATGACTCTGCCCGGCGAGGTGGAGTTGGGTTTCGCCCCGCCGGCCGGCGCCGGCGAGATCACCGACGCCCGTGCTGCGATGCGGATCTCGCTGCATGCGCCTAACTGCCGAATGCGAATCTTCGGCTTCGTCGGCCGGAAAGGCAAACCCGCAAAAGAAGCATTGATAAAGACGGTGGACCGCCCCGTCGGGACATACAACGTTGTGGTTGATTCACTCCGACCCGTTGCGGGCGGATACAAAATCACCATCAGGATCGGCCCGCTGGAAGCGGGCAGGCCCGGCGCGCATGAGCATGTTTCGGCGCCATGGAAAATTGAATCGCTGAACCTGACCCTCGAAGGGATAAGCCAAGAGAATATTGAATATTGAACAGAGAATTTTGAATGTCGAAGTAAAAAAATGTCCCTCAAAGGCGGCTTGGAATCGCTTCTTTACTTCGCAATTCAAAATTCTCTGCTCGATATTCATTATTCAGAAAGAAATATGGGTTGAAGGGATGAGCAAATGAGTGTTTCAGATAACGATGTCATCCTCCGCACGGAGGGTTTGACCCGGCATTACGATGAGATAAAGGCCCTGACTAACCTGAGCCTTGAGATTCGTCGCGGTGAGATTTTCGGTTATATCGGGCACAACGGCGCGGGCAAGACGACGACCATTCGCATCCTCGCCGGTCTGCTGAGACCCACCAGCGGGTCCGCCAGCGTCGCCGGGGAGGATGTCGTCAGCGGCAGGGACCGCATCAAGCGCCTCGTGGGGTACATGCCGGATAACTTCGGTGTCTATGAGCAGATGCGGGTCTGGGAATATCTGGATTTTTTCGGAGCGGCTTTCGGGATCGGCCGACGTAAGCGGCGCGAGCGTATCGAAGCGGTCATTGACATGACCGACGCCCATGACATGCACGATCGGTTCGTCGATACTCTTTCCCGCGGGATGAAGCAGCGTATCGGCATCGCGCGGACGCTGATGCACGACCCGCAGGTGCTGCTTCTGGACGAGCCGGCCAGTGGGCTGGACCCGCGCGCCCGCGTCCACATGCGCCAACTGCTCCGCCGCCTCGCCGACGCAGGAAAGACGCTGCTGGTCAGTTCGCACATCCTGCCGGAACTGGCGGCCATATGCGACTCCATCGGTATCCTGCATGGAGGGCTGCTGCGAGTTGTCGGGCCTATCGCCGAAGTCCTCGCCTCGCTCCGCCGCGACCGCCTGATAGAGGTCCGGCTGCTCGGCGACGTCGAAAAGGCCGGCGGCTTGATCAAGGCGAACGACCACTGCAAAAACGTCGAACGGTCCGAAGAAGCCGACAATATCATAAACTTCCACTTCACCGGCGACGATGGAGAACTTGCAACCATGTTGGACGGACTGGTCCGGTCCGACCTCCGCGTCGTAACCTGCCGGGAAGTGCCTCTGACGCTGGAAGAGGCCTACATGACAGTCAGCGGGTTCGAGGGCGAACTGGAAGAAGAGCATTCAGCGGTCAGCGATCAGCAGTCAGCAAAAGATAAAAAAAAGGCTGAATGCTAATCCGTTTCTTCTCTCTGCACGCTGAATGCTGAATGCTGAATGCTGAAATAAAATGAATCCGATCATCAAAAAAGAAGT
>DAOWOP010000041.1 GCA_030642005.1 Planctomycetales bacterium | reverse complement strand
GAGTTCGGAGTTCGTAGACCCTGACCCCTGTCTTTCCGTTTTTCACGGTCTTCCGGTCTTCCGGTAATCCGGTATTCCGGTATTCCGGTCTCACGGTCTCTATTCACTTTTCAAAAAGCACCCGGACGTACTATACACGTCCTCTATATTAACATTCGTGTTCACGTTTGCGCGCGCAAACGTGAACGAAAAATGGGTGTGAAATCCGCAACTCCCGGCCCAGCCGGTAGTTAATATTTTTCAGAAAAATCCCGAAGCCCCCAAAGCGCGTTCACGTTCGCGCGCGCAGATGTGAACGGATGGACTCCGAATCAAAACTGAGGACTGGCCACTTAAGTGGCCAGTCCTCGAGTGAATGAGCCGATGCCCGGTGGCGTGGTCGCCTGTCTACCGGAGGTGGGCAGGTGACCACGCCACCGGGCTGGGTTGAAACCAATTGTCAACCTGTCCCTTATGGATTGTTAATCAACGTTGCTTCCGGCGTCGCAACATCGCCAGCACGCCGCCCGACAGCAATAACACCACGGAAGCAGGCTCGGGGACGTAGGTCAACTGGAGGGTCTGGCCCTCGCCGCCGTATGGAGGGACAGCGGCGGTGCCGACAATATCGAAACTCCACTTGGATTCATCGACTCCGGGTGCGAATCCCAGGCCCTGGTCGTCGATGCCGTACTTGGCCCACACCAGGTCCCATGTGCCCTCGTGGGGTGCGACGCCCTCGGCAAAGCCCGGATCCAGCAGGCTGCCATCAAAGAAGGTAGCGCCGACGTTGCTGTTGGGGCTGGTATTGTAGCCTTCGGGGACGTTAATCGGGGTGATGCCGTCGCTGCCGATACTGGTCTTCAGCGTGCCGCCGGCGCAGTGCTGGTACCAGCCGTTGCCGTGGCGGACCCTGATCTTCGTCGCCTCGGCGCCGATCACATGAAAGGTCCCGCCGACGTTGATCCTGAACAACTTGACCTCCATCTCACCTGCGGAGATCTCGTACGTCGCCGAGGAGTTCTCGTTGTCCCCGCTGACGTGCAGCCAGGCGCATGACGGGCCCCATTCTCCGCCGGTCTGCGTGACGGTTCCGTCATAGAGGGCAAAGGTGAAATAGCAGTCGTAGGGGCTGCTGCGTTTGGCCAGTGTGCCGCCGGGCTTGAGTTGGAGGTGGCCTGAGGTTGACCCGTCGATGCTTCCCAGAGTCAGAGTATAGCACTCGGCCCCGGGCTTATCGATCACGACGGTCTCGCCGTTCATTATGCGGCCCTTGCCGTAGTAGGTTGTCTCTCCCTGTTCATATTTATAGAACGGCACGCCGTTGGTCCAGTTGTTCTCGTTGAACCAGTCCTTATTGGGATCCCCGCCGGCTGGTGGGGCTTTCGGTCCCTGCCAGTAGGTTATCCACTCGCTTATGTCCGCCAAGGCCGGTCCGGCCCACGCCAGCAGGCTCATGACGCATACAAATACTATTATGGTTTTCATCCTGGTTCTCCCGGAGAGAACATATATTCCCTCGGCCGACCTCGCGGCGGAAAGAATACACCTCCTCCCAATTGACAAATCCACCAGTCAAATAATTAACAGTTTGACAATCAACCACGCCGTCGCCGCAGGACAGCGCCGATCAGCCCAACACCCAGAAGCACCATCGTCGCCGGCTCGGGGACGTACTCCGCGCTAAGGGTTTTGCCGCCGACATCCCAACGGATGAACCAGCCTTCGCTGCCATTGAACACGTCATCGGGATGCAGTTGCAGGTTATCCTTGTTCACGGTGCTGCCGGCCGTCAACAACGGCCAGATGCCCGCCACCGGATCGATGCCGTCCCAGCCCATATCGAGGATACTGTCGGCCCCGAAGGTCGCGGCGTTGGTGACGACGATATCAGTGATGCCGGGGTTGCCGATCGAGCACTGTAGCGTACCGTCCTGCGTGAGACTGTCGAATGTGATCTCCGTCTGGCCCGCCACCACCCATGAACCTTTGACGTGGAAGATACCGTTAGTCACCGTCACCGCACCGCGACTGGCCAGCACTCCGCCGGACATCGTGTACGTGCTGCCGGCGCTGCCGGTATACCGGCCGATAGTTATGGCGCTGTGGTCAGCGTCGCCGGCGTACTGGTTGAAGGTGCCGGTGCCATATTCGCCGACTGTTACCCCGTAATAGGTATAGAGGCTGCCGGTTACCAGTTCGGTGGTCCCGCTGGTGCCACTGGGACTTCCAAGGAGCAAGCCCTTGGCCTGGGCCGCACCGTTAATCTGAGCGGTTCCCCCGTTGTTCACATAGGCATAGCTGGAGTACGGGGCGGGCAGCCCATCGGGGTCCCAGTTCTCGGGCGTAAGCCACTGGTGGTTACCGCTGTCGTCGTCCCAGTAGTAATTCAACGCCAGGGCCTCCCCGGCCAATCCCACCAACGCTGCTACTGCCAATAAAATCGTTACATTCCTCATTTTTGCTCTCCTTACATAACGAGGTTTCCGTGAAGCGTCCTCTGCTCCGTCCCAAAGGGACTACGCAGAGCAGAGCCGGCGGCAACGCACCGCCGATAAAAACGCTTCACCGTTTAAAAACAGGGACCAGGGACTCTCTGCTATGCGTAGCGCTTCGCAGAGCAAAGTGGGATTAGGGACCAGGAAAAAAGGAAATCCTCAATCCTCAATCCTCAATCCTCAATCGAATAACCTCCTTCCTTCTTCTCCGGAACAGATGTGAATCACTTCAGGATGGGAATCGCTCCAACTCCCTCACTATCCTACTACTGCATTTTATTCGATTTTCCTATTGCGTCAAGAACGTTATGCGGTTAGTATTAGGACGTTTTGCGACTACATAAATTTCTGCGGCTGCGTAACAGGCAGGGATTACGACCGGCAGTGAACGCAGGGAGGTCACAGATGGAGAATGAAAAAGCAATCCTTATGGATTTTTCCTGGGACAGCCACTATGGCCGCCAGGTTCAGTATGGTGTCAAACGGTACGCTCAGCCGCATCGCCTGTGGATGCTCCTGTACGCATGGTCTCATCACAACAGAAGCATGTGGCGGGATGCAAGGGCGGCCGGGATGATTTCGATACGACGACCTCGAGATTATATGGCCAGTGCCCGGCGTTATGGTCTCGCTGCGGTGGGTGTGGGTGTATGGTTGCCGTCGCAGGAGTTTTCGCACCTGCCTTACGTGGATGTCGATCCGAAGGCAGTGGGCGAGATGGCCGCCGAGTATTTCATCAACTTGGGCTTTCGTAACTTTGGACTGATCACTTCGAACAGGATCTCCTATCCCCAGTATCGCGGCGAGGCCTTTGTTGAGGCTTTGCAGCGCCGGAAACTCACCTGCGACGTTTTCAAGAACAGAAAGAAATATCCGTCGTACGGCGAGCCGTTACCCGGACACGAGCAGATTCTCCGCTGGCTGGCGACGCTTCCCAAACCGCTGGCCGTGTTCTGTATCAATGACGCCATCGGATTTTGGCTCTGCGCGGTGTGCTGGCGAGCCGGAATCCGCGTCCCCGAAGAAGTCGCCGTCCTCGGCGCCGACGACGACTACCTGCTTTGCAGCATGGCCCACCCGCACCTTTCCAGCATTCAGATCCCCGCCGAGCAGGTCGGCTTTGAAGCGGCCAAGTTGTTGGACGCTATGCTCAGCGGTCAAAAACCGCCCAAACGCCCTGTCCTTCTGCAGCCGATGGGCGTAATAACACGACAGTCCACCAACGTAATGGCCATCGAAGACGGTTATGTTACCCGGGCAGTGCGGTTCATCCGGGAAAATGCGCACAGAGGCATCCGCGTCGAAAACGTAACGAACGAGGTTTCCATGTCGCGGCGGATGCTGGAACGCCGGTTCAAGAAGATTCTGGGACGAAGCCCGTTCTCCGAAATCCGGCGTGTGCAGATCGAGCATATCAAGATGCTCCTGGCGCAGACCGACAAGACGCTCGAAGCAATGGCGCCGGAGTGCGGTTTCGACAGCGTTACGCGGATGAATGCCGCCTTCAGAAAAGCCATCGGCATATCGCCCGGCGCATACCGCAAGCAGTTCCGCAGCCGATAAGGCGAATCCACCCCGCAGCCTTGATTCGCCCGGCGGCGTCCGTACAATACTCCAATGCCGGGTGGCACCTTCAAGCGCAGCTTGTGGGTGTCTGCGCTACCCAATGCTATCTTCATCAAAGCACCCACAAGCTCCGCTTCGCTGCGCTTGAAGGTGCCACCCGCTAACAGGATGGATGACAAATATGAGCGAACTGCGCAGGACCGTACTTTACGACCGGCACGTCGCCGGCGGGGGTAAAATAGTCGATTTCGCCGGATGGGAGATGCCGCTGCAATACGCCGGCGGGATCGTGGCTGAACACCTGGCGACCCGCAAACGCGCCGGCCTGTTCGACGTCTCGCACATGGGACGATTCGTCTTCACCGGCAAAGGCGCGACGAGATTCCTCCAGCACGTCCTGACCAACAACGCCGAGGCTTTGGACGTCGGCCAGGCGCAGTACACGATGATACCCAACCCAGCCGGCGGGGCTGTCGATGACGCCTACCTCTACCGCTTCGTCGAGGGCGAATATCTCCTCGTCGTCAATGCCGCCAACCGCCAAAAGGACCGGGACCACTTCGCCGAACACCTCGCGGGCTTTGACAATGTGGAAATGGCGGATAAGTCCGAAGACGTGGCGATGATCTCGCTTCAAGGCCCGCTGGCCGGCGAGATACTTACCGGCGTCATTGATTCGGGGACGCTGCCCGAGCCGATGCGGAATGAACTGGGGGCTGTCGTAATCAACGGCGTCGAGGCCCGGATTGCCCGGACCGGGTACACGGGCGAGCCGGTATGCTTTGAACTGTTCATCGAGAGCAAAGCCGCCCCGGCGATATGGGACCTGCTGATTGAGCGGGGCGCCGAACCGGTCGGACTGGGCGCGCGCGACACGCTCCGGCTGGAGGCGGCCATGCCGCTCTACGGCCACGAACTGGGACTTGACCCGGACGGACGGGGAATCCCCATCTTCTCCTGCCCGCTGGCCCGCTTCGCCGTCAGTTTGTCGCCGCTGAAGGGCGATTTTATCGGCATCGAAGCGCTGACAAGGCAGCACGAGGCATTCAAGAGAATCCTGGCTGATGATTATTCGCTGATAGCGGACCTTCCGCGACGGATCGTGCCTGTGGCGGTGGCCGGCAGGGGCGTCGCCCGCCCGCCGGCGAAGGTTTTTGTCGGAAAAAAGCACGTAGGGTTTGTTACCAGCGGTACGGCGGTGCCCTGCTGGGAAGTCGAGGGCGAAGGGCTTGCCGGCAGGATAACCGACGAAAAGGCGATGCGGTCGGTCTGCCTGGCTATGCTCGACAGCGACCTGCGTGAGGGCGACAGGCTGGAGATCGAAATTCGCGGCAGGATGACCGAGGCGGTAATCGTCCCGTTTCATCTGCGGTCCGAAGCGCCGCCGTTCGCCAGGGCGATTTTATTCGACCACTCGCTGGCAGTTCACGAAGGTCCGCGACATCGCGGCCCGGCCAAGGCCCGCGACCTGCTCGAAAAGACGCTCGAAAACACCATCTGGCGGCAGCGGGAGTGCATAAACCTTATTCCGTCCGAGCAGACGGCCTCGCCGATGACACGGCTGCTTTCGGTCATGGACCCGGCCTTCCGCTATGCCGAGCACAAGCCGCTCAAGGCATTCTACGACGCGGACGTGTTCTACTATCAGGGAACGGGCTTCATCGAGGTCGTCGAGAGCCTCCTGGAAGATGAACTGCGGGAGTTCCTTGGCTGCGAGGCCGTCGAGACCCGCGCCGTCAGCGGGCAGATGGCAAACGCGATCGTCTTCAGCGCGATGGTCGATTACATCAACCGGGCCGACAGGAAGGTCCAGCCCAGGCGTCTCGGCTGTGTGATGAACAATCACATCATCAGGGGCGGGCACCTCAGTTCCCAGCCGATGGGCGCGCTGCGCGATTTTGTCGCGCACGATCCGCGGACGGAGAGGCCTGCGGTAGTCAACTTCCCGGTCCTGCCTGAAAACCCGTATAAAATCGACGTACCCGCCTGCCGGGAACTGCTGGGGCGCTACAGGCCCGAACTGATCATCTTCGGCAAAAGCGTGGTGCTGCACCCCGAGCCGGTGGCCGAGATTCGGGCGTTCGTCGATGAGATGGGCGTCAATACAGTCATTATGTACGACATGGCCCACGTGCTGGGGCTGGTCGGGCCGAACTTCCAGGAACCCTTCGCCGACGGCGCAGATATTGTTACCGGCTCGACGCACAAGACCTTCTTCGGCACGCAGCGAGGCATCGTGGCGTCGAACTACGCCGAGGCCGATGAGCGCTACCATTTATGGGAGGCGGTCCAGCGGCGGACGTTCCCCGGCTCGGTCAGCAATCACCACCTCGGCACTCTGGTTGGGCTGCTGATGGCTGCTTATGAGATGAACCATTTTAAGGATGAGTATCAGCCGAAGGTCATCGCCAACGCCAAGGCCCTTGCCGGCGCGCTGAAACGCTGCGGGATGGACGTAGCCGGCGATGCGGACGTCGGCTATACGCAGACGCATCAGGTAATCGTTCACGTCGGTTACAGCCGGGGGCCTGAATTCGCCCGACGACTTGAGGACAACAACATAATCGTCAATTACCAGGCCGCCCCGAATGAGGAAGGCTTCACCGCCGCCGGTTCGCTGAGGCTGGGAGTCGCCGAGATGACCAGGTTCGGTATGGCCGAGGGCGATTTTGAAACCGTTGCACAATTCATCGCTGATGTGGTAATTAATGACAAGTCAGTAAAGGCCGAGGTAAAGTCGTTCAGGGGCGGATTCACAGACCTGGGATTCTGCTTCGCCGGCGATGAGTTTGACGGAATTATGGAAAAACTGCACGGGCTTATATAGCAAAGATAGCAGGATTACAGGGATTACAGGATTACAGGGATTTTTTTAATCTTCTTTTATCCCATAATCTCTAAATCCCTATAATCCCGCTATCTTTCTTCGATGGCGACAAGACTTACACTTACAAGGAGAATCTTACATGGTTCCTGCGGAATTGCGATACACGAAGAGTCACGAATGGGCGAAGATGGACGGTGGTACGGTAACGGTTGGGATAACCGCCTTCGCCGCCGAACAACTCGGCGACGTTGTGTTTCTTGAGTTGCCCGCGGTCGGCGAGTCCGTTAAGGCCGAGACGCCCTTCGGCGTGGTCGAATCGGTCAAGGCCGCCGTCGATCTGAACTGCCCCGTCGGCGGCGAGATAGTCGAATCCAACGAAAACCTGACCGGAAACCTGGAACTGCTGGGCAAAGACCCCTTCGGGTCAGCCTGGATGATAAAGGTAAAAACCGCCGGCGACGCCGATTTTAAAAACCTCATGTCGGCTGAAGAATACGAAAAATTCCTCGAAGAAGAAGGTGAACACTAACATAAAGAATAGAACGCCACAAAGTTCGCAGAGAAAAGATTGAATTAAAAATTCTTTTTCTGTTTTTGTCCTTTTTATATTATATACTTGACTAACCACGCGGCTGGGGTTATCGTACTCCTGTAACAAGGAAGTGGCCATGAAGGACAGTTTGGATACTTTCAGTTTCTATAAGAAATTTCCCAATGAAAAGGCTTGTGAAGATTTTATCATACAATCACGCTGGCCGCATGGTGTCTATTGCCCCCATTGCGGAAACTATAAACTTTACAGACTGGAAAAGCAAAAGCGTTTTAAGTGTGCCACTTGCCGCAAACAGTTCTCGGTAAGAACCGGATCAGTATTAGCCAAAAGCAAAGTGCCCTTGCAAAAATGGTTGATGGCTACATGGATATTGACTACCCACCGTAAGGCTTTTTCAAGTGTCCGATTAGCGAAAACGCTTGGTGTTACGCAGAAAACAGCTTGGTTTTTAGCACATCGCATCAGGGAACCTTTTAAGGAAACGGGCAGCGTTTGACTTATAGGAGATTAATCTGTGTCACCTAATGCTACTTTAATAGAACCGATTAAAGCGCCCTTTAATCAGGTGGTGAGGAAGCTAATACGCGCATCCGAGAAACAGCCAGAAAAGCCTGTAACCAAATCGCTCAATTCGTGGACTGGCAAAATTCACTGTATGGATGCCATCAAGCTGATGGAATCGCTGCCGGCGGAAAGTGTCGGCGTTATTGTTACTTCACCGCCATACAACATCAAAAACAGCACCGGTAATGGTCTCAAAAATGGTTCTGGTGGCAAATGGCCCGGGGCTGGCCTGATAAAGGGTTATTCCACACATAATGATGCGATGCCACATGATGAGTATGTAAGATGGCAAAGGAATTGCCTTACTGCAATGATTCGTGTATTAAGGTCAGATGGCGCTATCTTCTATAATCATAAATGGCGGGTACAGGGTGGCCTTTTGCAAGATCGCTCGGACATTGTATCAGGATTCCCTGTCCGGCAAATTGTCATTTGGAAACGTAAGGGTGGCATCAATTTCAACCCCGGGTATTTCCTACCAACCTATGAAGTGATTTATCTTATAGCAAAACCTGATTTTAAACTCGCACCTAAAGCAAACGCGCAAGGCGATGTATGGGAAATTCCACAGGCGCGAGATAATAACCATCCTGCCCCATTCCCTGTAGAATTAGCGCAAAGATGTATTTCTGCGACAGTAGGAGGCGTGATTTTAGACCCCTTTATGGGGAGCGGCACCACAGCGATTGCTGCTGAGATATTGAATCGCGAATGGATAGGTGTGGAAAAATCCAGTAAATACTGTAAAATGGCTTTGAAGCGAATTAAAGAACATCAAAAAACCAAGTTGGTATAAAATGGCGCCAAGAAGAAAATTAACACCAACCCCACAGCCACGATCTGGATCTGCTGTTTTCAAGAAAATTGCGGAAATCCTGGAAGCGGGAACGTGGGAATTCCCCGATGACAACAAGTACAACGGATCTGGTGGTCCGGGCAGATTATTGGAAGATTTATTGGGTGTAAAAGCTAACAATGCTGATTCGCCAGATTTGGCTGATTGGGAAATCAAGTTTCACGGCGGCGCAGCGTTGTTAACTCTTTTCCATAAAGACCCTGAACCAAAGGGGATAATCAGGAATCTCGTACATAATTATGGATGGGATGATGGAAAAGGCCGTATCAGTTTTCGTCACACTATTGGCGGTAAATCCGCCAAGGGTTTCTATATAGTGGACGAAGTAGACAGAATCGTTATCAGAAATGAATTTAAGGATGCACCGGTGCCGCATTGGACGCACAATACTCTTTTCAACGCATTTGCCTCAAAACTCCGGCGGTTGATAGTAGTAGGTGGCAAGGTACTGAAAAATCCGAGGCGTGTGATTTATCAAGAAGCAACTGCATATTGGGAGCCAGACATAAAAGGGTTTTCAAAAGCAGTTGCCGATGGTGTTTTTTATATAGACTTCGATGCTAGAACAACAAAAGGTCCCGGTTCCGCTATTAGAAATCACGGCACAAAATTCAGAATAAAAGTTGACGATCTATCAAAGGTTTACGCGAACAAGATAAAAATAACCAGTAGGTAGGGCTGGCAAACCTGTCTGCGGAACGAGGACAGTGTGTGTTCAGCAAGCGTTCCGCGGGCCAGTTGGCCCGCCTTACAAACTCGACAAGCTGCCACCCGCGTGAGATGTTGTCGGTGGCTTTTAGGAAAGGAGCACGACGGTGACCTATCCATTCGTTGAGGCCGATGAGGCCTTAAAGTTGGCGGTATGAGCAAAAGGTGAGCCGATTCCAGACTACGATGCGGACGTGTGGCGTCGGGATGTACGTGGGACAGCGATGAAGTACTCCGAGCATGGAAACATCAATTCTAAGCACGGGTGGGAGATTGACCACATCATCCCGGTGGCTAAAGGTGGATCCGACGACCTAGACAACTTGCAGCCGCTACAGTGGCAAAACAATAGGACGAAGGGGGATTCCTAGTCGGATTAAACCGGTTTAATATGTCAGGACATATTAATCGGCTTGGCGAACTTTTGCCGCATCTGCCGCTCCTAATCAGATTCTGTCGCCTTCAAGAAGTCTGAGAATAAAGGAAACTCGGCTTTACTCTTCTCATATTCGGCAACGATGTTTTCCTGAATGCGACGTTTCATCTTGACGCAATCAAATGTCTTTATTTTCGTCGCCATAGGTCATCTCCAAAGGGCTGCGAGTTACATCCTCCCTATCCATATGCTACAGGTATCTCGGGGACAAATCAATCCGGCTACCGGATTAAACCGGGACGGTTGGGGTTGTTGAAAAAGTCCTGTAAGGACAATTGGAAATAGCCCAGCCATTTATGGCTGGGAATGGGATGCCGTTACCGTTTAGTCCTGTAGGGACGGATGAGAAGCACATAAGACGTGTCCCTGAAAGAACTTCAGTCGTCCCTCCGGGACTTGATCAATCTGGTCGCCTTTATCCCAGCAGTGAACTGCTGGGCTATTATCAGATGTCCCTCTGGGACTGGACGGACTTTTTCAACAACCCCCGGTTATGCTCTGTTGAAAACAGGGCAGGACGGTTTTTGTTTTTTTCAGTCCCTTGGGGACGCCTTCCTTAGCCACGGGCGGAAGCCCGTGGTAGAATGGCGACCAATATGTGCAAGCCCCAGCGGGGCGCCTTGGGTGCTGTGCTATTGACGTAAAGACTTTTTATAGAATAAGACGCCCCATACGGGGCTTGGATTTATCGGGCGATTTTCTTCCACGGGCTGCCGCCCGTGGCTAAGAAAGACGACCCTACGGGTCTAACAAGCGGATTAAACCAGGATAGTTTTACCCTTTTTCCAACAGAGCATAACCGTCGCGGTTCGTAAAATCATCCTGATTATTTTACGATACTGTCGATAATAATCCTGCTTGTGAAACCGCGAAAAGGTAACAACCGGGACTGTTTCCCTGGTGATTATCGCTCCACAAACTGCTTGAACAGTGCGAGGCCTTCTTCGATTTCGCCGACGTCGATTCCCGAATAGGCCAGTCGGATGTACAGTTCGGTCTCGCCGGGCAGGGGTCGGCCGAAGTGCCGGCGGGTGCAGAATGATACGCCCGTTTCGGCCAGGGCCGTCTTCCTGAACTGCTCGTAATCCGTTATGCCCTTGTTCTTCATCGCAGCCGTCGCGTTCGGGAACAGGTAAAAGGTCGCGTTCGGTTTGAAGCAGCGGATGCCCTCTATATCGTTGAGCAGATCGACGGCCTTGTCGCGACGCTGCTTCAGGACCCGCAATATCTCTTTCGGCTCCGACTGATCGCCGGTAAGACCCTCGATCGCGCCGTACTGGATGAAGTGGTTGGAGCATGATTCGTCGTTGACGTTCAGTTTGGCGATGGTGTCTATGAGGTCTTCAGGCCCGACGGCCGCTCCAAGCCGCCAGCCCGTCATGGCGAACCGCTTGGAGAACGTATAAAGGATTAAACACCTCTCGGCCATGCCGGGCAGGGACGCCAGCGACTTCGACCGCCCCTCGTAGCGGATGTCGAAATATGCCTCGTCGCAGAGAACGAACAGGTCATATTTTTGGGCAAGTTCGGCCACCTTCTGCAACTGGCGCTCGGAACATTCAGCCCCGGTGGGATTCTGCAAATCGTTAAGCACCAGCAGGCGGGTTTTCGGCGTAATGGCCTCTTCAATCTCGCCCAGGACGAATTCGAAGTTATTTTCACCTTCGACGTACCTGTACGGCACCGCCACCCCGTCGTGGAACTCTATCTGCGATTCGTAAATCGGATAGCCCGGACTGGGATAGAGCACCTCGTCGCCGGGATTCATCATCGCCAGGAAGAACTTGTTGATGACGGGTTTGCCCCCCGGCTGGATGGCGACGTTTTCCATCGCATAGTCGGTGCCGTGCGAGCGGTTGATGTCTTCCGCCAGGATTTCCCTCAACCGGGGTATGCCGTAATTCGGGCAGTAGCCGGTCTTTCCGTCCTTCATCGCCCGGATGGTGGCTTCGACGATGTTGCCCGGCGTCGGGATGTTCATGTCGCCGAGGTGGAAGGGATAAATCTTGTTGCCTTTGGCGGCATGGGCGGCCGCCTCGGCCGAGACGGCAAAGGCCGTCTCCGTCCCCAACCGTGATAACCGTTGTGCAAGTTTTGTTGTCATAGTGCCGCATACCTTACTTATGCTCAATGTCCTGTCCACACTTTTTTAGCGGGCGCCGTGATTCTTGATTTGTCCGGGAAATCCTGATATGTAGTGCTGCTTCGATGCTGTAACAAAGATTGCACGGTATTTGGGAAAGAAGAAGGAAAAGAAGAAAGATAGCGGGATTACGGGGATTACAGGATTACAGGGATTTTTTTAATCTTCTTTTATCCCATAATCTCAAAATCCCCATAATCCTGCTATTCTTCTCCGACAACGGCTGGGCCTTATCAGCCAAAGGGCGCTGTTCAAACACTTATTACAGGTTGCTAAAAATGCCTTTTATAGCGAACACTGATAAGCAGCGGGAGCAGATGCTCGGCGAGTTGGGCATGAGCGCCGCCGACCTCTTTGCCGACATCCCGGCCGATCTGCGATGTGAGCGGCTGCAAATCGGGCGCGGCTTGAGCGAGCAGGAGGTTCGCCGGCGTCTGGCGGGATTGTCGGCCAGGAACCGCTCCGAACTGGTCAGTTTCCTCGGCGGGGGATTTTACGATCACTTCGTACCGGCCGCCGTCGAGGCGCTGGCTTCGCGGAGCGAGTTCTACACCGCCTACACGCCCTATCAGCCGGAGGTCTCGCAGGGAACGCTCCAGGCGATTTACGAATACCAGTCGGCGATCTGCCGGCTGACGGAGATGGAAGTCGCCAACGCCTCGCTCTACGACGGGGGCACGGCGGTCTATGAGGCCGTGATGATGGCGATGCGAATTACCGGGCGGAACCGCGTGATCGTCGATGAGGCCGTCAACCCCGTCTATCGAAAGATGCTGCGATCGTACACTTCCAACCTCGGTATCGAGTTGGTTCAGACCACGTGGCGCGACGGCCTGGCCGACCGCGAAAAAATCGGCGCCGAACTGGACGACAAGACCGCCGCGGTCGTCCTCCAGAACCCGAACTTCTTCGGGTGCCTGGACGATTTTGCCGACCTGGCTGGCGCCGCCCATAAACACGGCGCTCTGCTTATCGTTTCATGCTATCCGATTTCACTCGGCATCGTCCGCTCGCCGGGACAGATGGGCGCTGACATTGTCGTCGGCGAGGGCCAGAGTCTCGGCCTGGCCCTGGCCTTCGGCGGGCCTTACCTGGGATTCATGGCTACGCGGGAAAAATTCGTCCGCAGGATGCCCGGCAGGGTCGTCGGAAGGACCAAAGACGCCGACGGGCGGGACGGATTCGTCCTGACGCTCCAGACACGCGAGCAGCACATCCGCCGCGAAAAGGCCACCTCCAACATCTGCACCAACGAAGGACTGTGCGCGCTGACGGCGACAATCTATATGAGCCTGCTTGGCGCCGAGGGCCTGGCCGAACTGGCGCAGACCTGCGCCGACAAGGCCTCTTACGCCCAGAAACGCCTCCTGCAAATCCCCGGCGTAACGACGCATTTTCCCAACCGCTGGTACTTCAACGAGTTCGTCCTTCGCCTGCCGGTAGCAGCCGAGAAGATCATCCGCCGCCTGCTGGAGCGCGGAATCTCGGCGGGTTTCCCGCTGAGCCGCTACTACGACGGCATGGAAAATTCGCTGCTGGTGGCAGTTACCGAAAAACGCACGACCGAACAAATTAACCTGCTGGCCCACGTGCTGGAGGTGAGTCTTTGATTGCGGATTGCGGATTGTGGATTGCGGATTGAACAGGGGCAAAGAGATGAAACCAGAAGACTTTATACAACAGATGCAGCGAAAGACGGGCGTAACAGCAGTTGGTCCGGCCGTCATGATGGGGCAAAGGAAAGGAATCAAGGGACTCTTGCGAGCAACGCAGGAATACCTCGGAGAAAAAATCGTCTTGTCTCGGATTCCAATGTCCTCACAGAAAGCGTATGCAAACTGGTTGGACAGGAAGACTGAATTACTGCTCGATGCAATGCAGAAGAAAATCGAGCACAGACCTTGGGGTCTCGCACGAAAGGCACTCAACCTCTTCATGCGGGATGCCGTGTATAACAAGTATCTGAGCAAGCATTTCGGCCTTAGCAAACTGGAGTCATGGTTAGAGGTTCCGTTGGATAGCAAAGTTGCCAGAGGTTTGAAGCATCGTCACGGAGGTAGCGCCCTTCCGCGGTGGCCCGGCTTGAAGCATCTGAAATCGAGCGACAGTCAGAAGTTCCAGGAGTTTGCCGGTGAGTATGCCAAAACGCAGAACACCAAGAGAGTACACTTAGATATATACTTGTTTCTCGAAAATAGATAAGGGCAGTAACGGGCAACTATCTCAAGGATTGAGTTAATGAAGTTGATTTTTGAAAAATCCGTTCCCGGGCGTCGGGCGTACAGGCTTGCCGATACCGACATAGACACGCCGATCGGCATCCCGAAGCGGTTCCTGCGGGACAAACCCGCGCCCCTGCCGGAACTGTCGGAACTCGACGTGGTGCGGCACTTTACCGAACTTTCGAACAAGAACTTCGGCGTCGATACGGGCTTCTACCCGCTCGGCTCCTGCACGATGAAATACAACCCGAAGGTAACCGAGCGCATCAGCCGCTATCCGGGCTTCGTTCACCTGCACCCGCTGCTGCCACAGTTGCCCGGCGGGGAAATGCTCGTCCAGGGCGCGCTCGCCGCGCTGCACGACATCGACCTGATGCTGCGTGAGATATGCGGTATGGCGGCCTTTACGATGCAGCCTCTGGCCGGCGCGCACGGCGAACTGACCGGCGCGATGATAGTCGCGGCCTACCACGCCGATAAGGCCAATGTCAAGACAACCGTTCTGATCCCCGACAGCGCGCACGGAACCAATCCGGCAAGCGCGGCGATCGCCGGGTACGACGTGCAGACGATTCCGTCCGACAAGAGCGGCCTGATGGATGTTGACGCCCTGGCCGCGGCAATGAACGACAAGGTCGCCGGCGTCATGCTCACCTGCCCGAATACACTGGGGCTGTTCAACCCGCGGATAAAAGAAATCTGCCGAATGGTCCACGACATTGACGGCCTGATGTACTACGACGGGGCGAACCTCAACGCCCTTCTTGGCCGGTGCAGACCCGGCGACATCGGCTTCGACATCGTACACGTCAACCTGCACAAGACCTTCGGAACGCCTCACGGCGGGGGCGGACCCGGCGCAGGACCGGTCGGGGTCTGCGAAAAACTTACTCCATACCTGCCGACCTCCGTCATACGCGACAGGCCTGACGGGTCATACTGGCTCGACTACGACAGGCCGAAATCCATCGGGTACATCGCGCCGTTCTACGGCAACTTCGGCGTCATCCTCAAGGCCTACATCTATATCCTCATGCTGGGGGCAGACGGGCTTGAGCGGGTGTCGGAAAACGCCGTTCTGAACGCAAACTACCTGAAGGAAAAACTTAAACCATATTTTGACCTGCCTTTCGGACAGACCTGCAAGCATGAATTCGTACTATCGGCATCCCGCCAGGCCGCTGGTGGCGTCCGCGCGCTGGACATAGCCAAGGCCCTGATCGACCGCCGCTTCCACCCGCCGACGGTATATTTCCCGCTGACCGTCGCCGAGGCGATGATGGTCGAGCCGACCGAAACCGAAAGCCTCGAAACGCTCGACGCCTTCGTCGCCGCGATGATCGAGATTGCCGAACTGGCTGATAGCAACCCGGAAAAATTGACCGCCTGCCCGCGAACGACGCCGGTCGGAAGGCTTGACGAGACACTTGCGGCGAGAAAACCGGACCTGGCGTCCCTGTAATAATACTCTGTCCGGCCTTTATAATGATGGGTGCCATGCTTTCGCCCGCAGCGCAGCGGAGGGCGTAAGCATGTTGTGGCGTAAAACATGCCTACACGCTTCGCTGCGCTGCGCGTGAAGGCATGGCACCCTACATTAGGGATACTTATGGGAAGTTATGACGTAATCGTTCTCGGCGGCGGCCCTGGCGGATATGCCGCCGCGCTACGGGCGGCTCTTCGCGGCGCGAAGGTCTGTTGCGTCGAGATGGGCCGACTGGGCGGGACATGTCTGAACGTCGGGTGCATACCGACAAAGGCGATGCTCCACGCCAGCGGGATTTTTTATCAATCCGGCCGCGCGTCGGACTTCGGGTTGACGGTCTCCGCCGCCGGCGTGGACGGTCCGGCTTACATGGCCCGCGTCGCCAGGGTCGTCGCCGGGCTGCGAAAGGGCGTCGAAGGGCTGCTGAAGGCGCGAAAGGTGGATGTAATCCGAGGCAGGGGACGACTTGTTGCCGCCGACGCCGTCGCCGTTGAAACCGACGATGGCGCCGAACAGGTCAAAGCCGGCGCAATCATCATCGCAACGGGTTCGGCGCCGGCGCGCCCCGACTTCCTGCCGACCGATTCGCCGCGAATAATGACCACCAATGAAGCCACTACCGCCGATGCGATGCCCGAAAGCGTCATTATCATCGGCGGGGGCGTCATCGGGTGCGAGTTCGCCACCGTCTATGCCGAACTGGGCATACCGACGACGGTTATCGAGATGCTCGACCGGCTGGTCGCCAACCTCGACCCGGAAGCCTCGAAGGTCATCGCTCGCAGCCTCAAGAAGCGCGGCGCGGCGGTTCTGACCGGAAGCCGAATCGTCGGCGTCAAAGCAAACGATTCGAGCGTTACGGTCGAACTGGAAAACGGAAAGGCCATCGAGGCGACTTGCGCGATTGCGGCCGTGGGACGTAAGGCGAACATCGAGGACATCGGTCTGGAAGAAGTCGGTGTGGAACTCGCCGACGGGGTCATCCGTGTTGACGACCGCTGCCGGACGAACGTCAAGGGCGTCTATGCCGTCGGCGATGTGGCCGAGACTCGCCAGTACGCCCACCTGGCTACACGAATGGGCGTCATCGCCGCCGACAACGCCACGGGACACGCCGCCGGCGACGACCGGACAGTCGTACCGGCCGGCGTGTACACGCACCCGGAAGTCGCAGCCGTCGGCCTGACCGAAGAGAACGGCGAAAACGTCCGCGTATCCGCCTTCAGCCTCCGGGCCAGCGGTATAGCGCACGCCTACGGCGAGATTGACGGGCAGGTAAGGATTATCGCCGACGCCCGAACCGGCAAGGTGCTCGGCGGACTCGTCATAGGCCCACACGCCACCGACGTTATCGGCGAAATCACCCTGGCGATACGCAACGGGCTGACCGTCGAGAATATCGCCGGGACCATCCACGCCCACCCGACCTTCGCCGAGGCGGTGCTTGAATCATCCGAAGCCTGGTTGGGACTACCGATGAATACACTGGGTTGACAACCATAACAATGTACGTTATCGGTTGCTTCAACAGCGCCGAACGGCAAGCCGAGCCTC
>DAOWOP010000027.1 GCA_030642005.1 Planctomycetales bacterium | reverse complement strand
GGCGTATGAATCTGTTGGTTTCGGGCGGGTCGGACTTCCACGGCTCGGCAAAGTCCGGCGGGAAACTGGGTCGGCCTCGCGTACCCGTCGAGGCCGTCGAACAAATCCTTGCCAGACTCGCCGGTTAACTGATACCTTTGTGCCCTGTGAAAGTTCTCCGAAACATCCTGATTCTGGTTATTGCTGCTGTATGTGGCGGGTGCGCCCAGCAGGGTGAAGAAGCCGGCATTGGCCACGTTGCAAAAAAGATGTTCGGCCCGTCACCAAAGGAACTGGTCGTGCAGATGTTTGAGTCCGATGACCCGGACCTTCGGCGGGATGCGATTGAGCGGTTGTCGAAGAAAGATTGGGGCCGGCGAGGCGCGTACCTGAAGGCCTATGCGATTATGACCACCGACCCGGCTGCGACCGTCCGCAGCGCCGCCGTGCGCGCACTTGGTCGGGCCGGAGACGCTGAATACGCAAAGGAAGTAATCTTGGTTATGGGCGACCGCGAACCGTCCGTGCGGACCGATGCCGCCGTTGCGCTGAATTCGATATTCACATCGGAGGCAATCAAGCCGCTGTCGGTCAGGGCGACCTCCGACGTATCGTCCGACGTTCGCGTCGCAGCCGCTCGCGCCCTGAGGCAGTATCGGCAGCGAGATGTCCTGGAGACGCTGCTGCGGTGCCTGGACGATCCGAAACTCGCCGTCCGGTCCAGAGCCGCCGAATCACTGGCCGAACTGACCGGCGAGAACGCCGGCGCCGACGCCCGCGCCTGGAGGCAGGTACTGGCCGACAAGAACGATCCCTTCGCCACGACAGCGCCGGCGAAGAAAAAATCATGGTGGAAAAGGTTCTGACGCCAGATATTTCACCGCAGAGAACGCAGAGAACGCAGAGAAAGCAGAGGTGTCTATTTATAAGAGAACTTACGAACAATTTCGCGATTTTGTAAAAATAACACTCTGTTTTTTTTGAAATCTCTGTGAACTCTGTGTCCTCCCCTTGGGACGGCGAACAGCCGCCCGCGGTTAATGAAAAATGTGGTCTAAAGCCGGTGGAATACACGGCAATCAGGAGAAAAATGGTGCAACATCCCAAGGTAGTAGTTATAGGCGCAGGCAGTTTATTTTTCGGGCGACAGGCAATCTGGCAGATGGTCCATTCCGAGCATCTGCGGACCGGTACGCTGGGGCTGGTGGATACCGACGCCGAGCGATTGGAAAAGATGGCAACCCTGGCCCGGAAGGTCGTCGAACACACCGGCGTACCGCTGGCGATTGAGGCTTCGGTCGAACGGAGAGACGTTCTGAAAGACGCGGACTTCGTAGTATTGAGTTTCGCCGACCGGGGAGTGCATTTTCGAGGAGTCGATTGCGATGTCTCGCTCAAGCACGGCATCCGAATGTGCAGCGGCGATACGATAGGGCCGGGCGGCATCTTTCGCACGTTACGGGAATTTCCGGTGATCCTGGTATGCACCAAAGACATCGAGGAACTGTGCCCGGACGCATGGGTGATCAATTACATCAACCCGACAGCCGTCGGCGGCATCGGCCTGAGGCGCTACGCGCCGAAACTCAAGAGTTTCGCCCTCTGCTCCAGCCAGCAAATGCCCCTCATCAAGATTGCTTACGCAAAACGGGCGGGAATCATCGAAACGGATGAGCAGTTCACGCCCGAAATCGACGAGAAATTCGACCTGCGGATCGCCGGCGTGAACCACTTTACCTGGATACTCAAGGCCGATTTCGACGGCAGGGACGTTACCGGCGTTATCGCCGAGGCAATCAGGCGCGAAGCGGCCACCGAAGGCGACGGCGGCGACACCGGCGCAAAGGCGACATCCAACGACGCTATCGGTTACGCGCTTTACGAGATATTCGGATACACTCCGACCGTCGTGTGCCACACCAAGGAATACGTTCGCTTCTGGCAGGGGTTGGGCAGGAGCACGGATCCTATCGGCATGCTGGAAATCTGGCAGACCGCACCGCGATACGAGATCCACGACGAGATGTGGCGTCAGGTGGACGGTTTCCTCAGCGGCGAGATACCCATCGGCGATTACATGACGTCCTTCAGCCCCGACCACGCCACGGACATCATCGAGTCGATGGTCGCCGGTTTGGGAAAGCCCTTCTATATCAACACCTTCAATGAGGGCGCCGTAACCAATATGGCCGATGACGCATTTCTGGAGTTATTATGTGATATTGACATGAATGGCATCCGCCCGCGCAGCGTCGGCGAGTTTCCCCGCGGGCTGCGGTCGCTCACCGAACAGGTGCTCGACACGCACGAACTGACGGCAGAAGCCGCTGTTACATACCGACGCGACCTGCTGCGCAAGGCGATGCTTACCGACCCGCTGGCCTTGTCCATCCCCGATGCGGACGCAATCATCGACGAACTGCTCGAAGCAGAAAAAGACGCGCTGCCAAAGCAATGGTTCGATTAAAATAACCCCTGTTATGAAAAGTGAGATCGTCAAAGACGAATTGATTTACACCGGTAAAGTCTGCCGGGTTCATAAGATCGGCCTGCGAATGGACACGGGCGAGGTTGTGCCGCGAGATTTAGTCGAGTTCGACAACGCGGTCGTGGTGGTTCCGGTGCTGGCTGACGGGTCGGTTGTGCTGATACGCAACGAGCGATTCGCGGTGGGCGAGGACCTTTATGAATTTCCCGCCGGGAAGTTGGACCGCCGCGACGAAGCTCCGGAAGATTGCGCCTCGCGCGAACTTACCGAGGAGACGGGCTACACCGCGGGCCGGCTTGAGAAACTGGGCGGCTTTTATTCCTGCCCCGGCGCGGCCACCGAATACCTCCACGCCTTCGCCGCGGTGGAACTGACCGCGGGTCGGCAGCGGCTTGAGGAGCACGAGCGCATCGAGGTCGAACTCGTCGGCCCCGAGCGAATCGACGAAATGATCCGCAGCGGCGAACTCCACGACGCCAAGAGCATCTCGGCCTGGGCGATGTGGCGACTGAAAGAGAGAACCTGATGAGTTGGCGCGATCGACCATATTCGCAGCAGGGATACAATCCCCCTCCGCCGGGGCGCTCCGGCGGGTTCATGGGCGGTATGCCGCGACCGGGGCGAGTCGTAGGCCGGCTGCTGATTGTTAACGTCGTTGTCTTCTTCCTCCAGGTTCTCCCGGCCTTCAATACGCAACTACTGACTTGGTGCACCGTCATACCCGCTTACTGGTGGCAACCGTGGCGGTATATCACCTTTCAATTTCTCCATGCGGGCCTATTTCACATCCTCTTTAACATGATAGGTTTGTACTTTTTAGGGATGATGCTTGAGGCTTCCTGGGGTGCGAGGCGTTTCCTGGTATTTTATCTTGGCTGCGGTGCGGCCGCCGGCGTCGCCCACGTCGTTATGGTATTTGCCATGGGCGGGGACATGGAAACGGTTCTGCTTGGCGCATCCGGGGGCGTGTATGGAGTTGTGTTTGCCTGTGCGGTGCTGTTCCCGCATATTCGCGTGATTGTGTTCCTGTTTCCGATGCCAATCCGCACTGCTGCGGCGCTGTTCCTTGGAATAGCGGTCTTCTTTACACTTCAGGAAATCGTCGGCGGCGGGGCAATGGGCGGCGGTGTCTCTCACGTAGCTCATCTCGGCGGGGCGATAGCGGCGGCGGTGTGGATTTGGGTATTGCCGAAACTACGTATGAAATTACGCTTCAGCAATAGGCCGGCGGGACAGGGACAGTGGGAAAAACAACTCAAACGCCGGCAAGAGCAAAGAGAAAAAATAGATCGCATACTCGATAAAATCCGCAGCGAAGGCATCGGCTCGCTCAGCAGAGGCGAGAAAAAAACACTGCAACAAGCGTCCGAGGGAATGAAAAATGAAAAATGATAAACGCCAAGTGATAAACTGAAAAAAGCATTCAGCATTTAGCGTTCAGCGTTTTTCATTTAGCATTTTTCATTGGGGTTATAAATCATGAAATACATCTCCACACGCGGGCAAATCGAGCCTGTCGAGTTTCAGGACGCCGTCCTGATGGGTCTGGCCGATGACGGTGGGCTGGTTATTCCCGAATCAATTCCCGACGTTGCCGACCGGCTTGAAGCGTGGCGGTCGCTGGGGTATTCGGATCTGGCGTTTGAGATTCTCCGGCTGTTTGTCGGCGACATCCCCGCCGACGACCTTAAGTCGCTTATCGAGAAGACCTATGGCCGGGCGTTCGAGCCGGAACCGGCTCCGACAGTAAGGGTCGGACCGATCTATATCCTCGAACTGTGGCACGGGCCGACGCTGGCGTTCAAGGACATCGCCCTGCAACTGCTTGGCAACCTGTTCGAGTACATCCTGGCCCGAAGGGGTGGCCGACTGAACATTCTCGGCGCTACCAGCGGCGATACCGGAAGCGCCGCAATCGCCGGCTGTCGGGGCAGGGCGGGCATCGACATCTTCATCATGCACCCAGCCGGGCGGGTCTCGCCCATCCAGCAACGGCAGATGACGACCGTACTGGACGAAAACGTCCACAACATCGCCGTCGCAGGCAGTTTCGACGACTGCCAGCGGATCATGAAGACGCTCGCAGCCGACCTTGATTTCAAACGCAAATACTCGCTCGGCGCGGTCAATTCCGTCAACTGGGCGAGGGTGCTGGCGCAGATTGTCTATTACTTCACAGCCGTTTTTGATGTGCAAAAACAAACCGGCGCAAAGCAGGTCCGCGTCGAGGTGCCCACGGGCAATTTCGGCGACATCCTCGCCGGCTGGTACGCCCGCCGGATGGGCTTGCCGATAAGCCGACTTATCCTGGCCACCAACGAAAACGACATCCTCGCGAGGTTTTTCAGCAGCGGCGAATACTCGTTGGGGAAATTATCACAGACGCTATCGCCCTCGATGGACATCCAGGTAGCCAGCAATTTCGAGCGGTATCTGTATTACAGGGTCGGCTGCGACGCCGACCGGCTGGGCGGGTTGATGGACGATTTCGCCCGCACCGGCTCGCTGCGTATTGAAGTTGACGCGGATGGTCTGGTTGATCCGCCCTTTGTCGTCGGCGTGGGTACACAGGACGATGTCCTGGCGACCATTCGCAGGTATCACGAGCAGTACGATTACCTCCTTGACCCGCACACAGCCGTTGGCGTGGCGGTGGCTGATAGGTTGGGAGTTAAAGACGACGCTCCGCTCATCTGCCTGTCCACCGCCCACCCTGCCAAGTTTCCCGGCGCTATCAAAAAAGCCACCGGCCAAGACCTCGCACGCCACCCGGCGATAGACGCACTTGCCGACCTGCCCACCCGTTGCGTCGAACTGCCCAACGACACCGAGGCCGTGAGAGAGTTCATCGTCAAGACGATTGGATAAAGGATTTTAGCCGCGAACAATGCGAACAAAGACTCGTTTCAAATAGGGAATTTCGGTACAATGTCGGACAGCCGTAAGGGATGTTGAGGATAAATCCGTGACAGTCAAACCGCAGGAAGAATGGATAAAACATGATGGCGATCCAAGGTCAATATTCTAAAGCGGCCATTCAGGAAATTCTAACCAATGGCAAAGCGGTGCTGAAATGGATAAAGAAGCAGTTTTAAAGATCATTCGGCGTTTTGGTGAGGCCCTTGGGAATCATGGTGTCAGGGCATCGAAGATTATCCTCTACGGCTCATATGCCAGAGGTGATTGGCGCGAATGGAGCGATATCGATCTGGTGGTAATGTCGGACGACTTTGCGGACAAAAGCCATTGGGAACCCATCGAGGCTGTTGCCATGACGCCGGAAGAATGGGAAAAGGGCGATTCAATGATCGCCCAATTCGCCAGGGAGGGCGAAGAGGTCTATTCGGCATAGGTGAAGAAATAGTCCACGCCTGCCTACCGGCAGGCAGGAATTGCACGAATTGTTTTATGGAAACCGACAAGTACATCCTTGGGGTCAAGGGCACCAAGTCGGTGAATGTACAATCAGTCTCCACACTTCCCCAATATGTTTACTGGTTGTTGCCTTTTGTGGTGCTATCGAGTCCCGCAGGAGGCCTTATCGGGCTATTTACGGGGAGTGATGATTTTCCGCCAGTCTGGCTCATTGTTCTGTTAGTAGCCGAATCGGTTGTGGTTGGCGTTCCCATCATCGTGGCTTTGGCCAGGCTCTGGTGCAGGTGGGCGAACAAGGAATTCAAGAAGTCTTTCCGCCCGGAGACATTGCTTGCTTTTTTTATCGGTGTCGTTCGGATTTTCAAACTCAATCCCGATTTGTCGACCCGCCATCCCTGGTTCAAATACTACTACTATGGCTCATTTGTTCTTTGTCCCGCTGCGACACTTCTTGGCATCAGTATGTATGTATTTCTTATCTTCTGGAAATTCGTGTAATTCCTGCCTGCCGGCAGGCAGGCGTGGACTTTTTTATGTAATTTGTGTAATTCATGGACTATTCTGCTTTGTTCGCGTAGTTCGCGGCCAATAAGGAAGCATTTATGTCATTTCAGCCTGACTATCGTCACATAGTAGATGCTGCGAGGAACCACCGGCCGGCGCGTCTGCCGATATACGAACACATCATTGACCCGGTATTTATGGAAAAACAACTGGACAGGCAATTCGCCGATCTTGCCGAAGGTGATGAAGCCGACCTGATGCAGTATTTCCGTCAATACTGCGACTTTTTCAAAGAGATGACCTACGATGTGGTCTCATTCGAGATATGCATCACCGCTATTTTGCCCGACGGCGGCGCTTTGCTGGGCGAAAGGGCAGGGCCTATCCAAAGCCGGGCCGACTTCGAGGCCTATCCGTGGGACGAAGTGCCGAAGATATTCTGGGATTACTCCGAGCGACAGTTTCAGATGCTCCGCCGGTGTCTGCCGGAGGGCATGAAGGCAATCGGCGGAATCGGTAACGGCGTCTTCGAGGTCAGCGAGGACCTCGTCGGTTTTGAGCAACTCTGCTACATGCAGGCGGACGATCCGGAACTGTTCGCCGACTTATACCGCAGGATCGGCGATCTGATATTAGAATTGTGGGCAACGTTCCTGGACCGCCACGGGCGGGACTTCGCGGTTTGCCGCATCGGCGACGACATGGGCTTTAAGACGGGCACGCTGCTTGCACCGAAGACGCTCATCGAACATGTGGTTCCACAATACCGTCGCGTTATTGGTTTGATTCACAAGGCCGGTTTCCCGTACCTGCAGCATTGCTGCGGTAACGTCTTTGATATCATGGACGACCTGATTGCCGCCGGTATCGACGCCAAGCATTCCAACGAAGACGCCATAGCGCCTTTCGATGAATGGATCGCTCGCTACGGCGGCAGGATAGGCCTGTTCGGCGGCATCGACGTTGACGTGTTGTGCAGGGAGCAGCCCGAAGCGGTCTTTGAGAGGGTTGTCGATATGGGCGGCAGGTTCCGCGAGACGGCTGCCGGATTCGCACTCGGGTCGGGCAATTCGATACCCGATTACGTGCCCGTCGAGGGATACCAGGCCATGATTCGCGCGGTACAGGAAATTCGTCGCCGTGAGATATGATTAAGTTTTCATCTTTCGGTATTGTTTTTGTTCGCGTAGCCTGTCCTGCGGGTTTGCGGCTAAAGAAAGGAATTGATGGGTGATCAGGATAGCGATAACCGGAGCAGCGGGTCGGATGGGTCGGCGGATAGCGGCTTTGGCGATTGGGTCGGAGCAGTTTGATATCGTCGGCGCTTTGGAATCGACCGGCCAGGAGGCAATCGGGCGTGATGTCGGCGAGTTGGCCGGCGTGGGGACCTTCGGCGTAAAGGTAACGGAGCAATTAACCGACGCCCCACAGGTGCTTATCGACTTTTCCCTGCCGGACGGGACGATGCACTGGCTGGAGGTCTGCCGGGAGCACAGCGTGGCGATGGTCATTGGCACTACCGGCCTGACCGAGTCGCAACTGGCAGAGGTGGCGGATTCGGCCTCGCGAATCGCGATCGTCCATGCGCCGAATATGTCGGTGGGCGTGAATCTGCTGCTGAAGGTCGTCGGCGAGGTCGCCTCTGCGCTCGGTGAGGATTACGACGTCGAGATTACCGAAGCGCATCATCGCTTTAAGAAGGACGCCCCGTCCGGCACAGCCATTGCGCTGGCGAAGGCCGTCTGTGCCGCGACGGGCAGGGAGTACGGCGAGTCGGCCGTTCTTGGCAGGGGTGGCAAAAGCCGGCGCAGGCCCGGCGAGATAGGTATGCACGCCGTCCGCCTGGGCGATACGGTCGGCGAGCACAGCGTCCATTTCGGCTGTCTCGGCGAGACGGTAACAATCTCGCACTCGGCCCATACGCGCGACACATTCGCTCGCGGCGCGCTCCGTGCAGCCCTATGGGTAGCCGACAGGAAACCGGGCCTTTACACAATGCAGGACGTACTGTTCGGTGAAAGCCGGAAAGGAGCCGTGAAATGATACAGTCAAAATGTCCAAAGTGCGGCAATGTTACGGAACTTGCCGACGACCAGGCCGGCCAGAGCGTAACGTGCCCTGATTGCGGAAACGTCAGCATCGCTCCGCTGCCGGCTGAACCTGTCGCGACTAGAAGCGAAATTCCTCCGCCGCCGGTGACGCCGACAGTCTCGCCGGTCATGAGCGATAAGGATTCGCGTATGTGGGGAATGCTTTGCCACCTCGCAGCGCTGGCCATATTCACAGGGATTCCTTTCGGCAACATCATCGGCCCGCTCGTCGTCTGGCTGATTCAAAAGGATAAATCGCCATTCGTGAACGAGCAGGGAAAAGAGTCGCTGAACTTCCAGATTTCCATGGCGATCTACGGCATCGTGTCGGCCTTTTTGATTGTTATAATTGTCGGCATTTTTCTCTCTATTGCCGTTGTTGTGGTGGACATTATTTTTGTCATTATTGCTTCGGTCAAGGCCAACAACGGGGAGTCTTACCGCTATCCCCTGACCATTCGATTCTTGAAATAGACTTGCGTGATGCGTCGATGTGTTATTGTCTCGCGGGTGTTAGTGCATTGCGAAGGAGAGTATAAGGATGCCTGAAACTTCTCGTCAGCGAGTGCTTCACGCCGTTAACCACGTTCAGCCGGATCGGGTGCCGATTGATTTCGGCTCGCACCGCTCCAGCGGGATAATGGCGATAGCCTATCGCAACCTTCGCCGGCATCTTGGTCTGCCCGACCGGCCGCCGCGACTTTACGACCTCATCCAGCAGTTGGCGATCATAGACGACGACGTGCTGGAACGCTTCGGCGTGGACACGATTGAGTTGGGGCGTGGCTTTGGCGGCGACGAAAGCGACTGGAAACCCTGGCGGCTTCCGGACGGCAGCGACTGCCTGATTCCAGCCGAGGCGAATATCGTCAAAGAAGGCGACGGGTGGTGCGTGCGCAGTCCAGGCGGTCGGCGCATCGGCGTTCAGAGGGCGGGCATGCTCTATTTCGATCAGGTATTCTGGCCCTTTGTGGACGGGTTGCCGGAGGACCTTTCGAACCTGCCGGATATTCTGGCCGAGGTCATGTGGTCTGTCTGCCCACCGCCGGCTCCACCAACTGTTGAACCGGCCGACTTTGCCGAAGGCGCAAAGACGCTTCGCCAATCCACCGACCGTGCTGTCGTGTCGCTGTTCGGCGGAAACCTCCTGGAAACGAGCCAGTTCCTTTGCCGCAACGACAATTTTTTCATGATGCTGGCAGCCGAGCCGAAAGAGGCTCATCGCCTGCTGGATCGTCTGGTGGAGATGTATCTTCCCCGGATGGAGGAGTTTCTGGGAGCGGCGGGTTCATACGTTGACGTGATCTTATTCGGCGACGATTTGGGTATGCAGACCGGTCCGCAGATTTCGCCGGCGATGTATCGTGAGTTCTTCAAGCCGCGACATTCGGTGCTGTGGCACAAGGCCAAGGAGTTGGCCGACGTCAAAGTGATGCTGCATTGCTGCGGGGGAGTCAGGCCGCTTTTGGACGACCTGATCGACGCGGGCCTGGACGCAATCAATCCTGTCCAGACCAGTTGCGAGGGGATGGACCCGGCGGGTCTGAAGGCAGATTTCGGTGATCGTCTGTGCCTGTGGGGCGGTGGTTGCGATACGCAGTCCGTTTTGCCCCATGCCTCGCCTGAAGAAATCCGCTCTCACGTGCTTGAACGGCTGGAAATCTTTGCCCCCGGCGGCGGGTTCGTATTCCAGCAGGTACACAACATTATGGCCGATATCCCGCCGGAAAACATCGTCGCCATGTTCGACGCGATCGCTGAATTTAACGGATAGCGCGCCGGGCGCCGCCGAATTTGCTACAATACCACTTTGTAATAATCGCACGGAAGGTGAAGAAGGACACATGGCGCGGCGAAGGGCATGGAAGCGGAACGGTTATCGCCGGCAGGTCGCCCCGGCTTGGGACGGCGCAGCCGAAAACGCCCGGCGATTAAAGACCTCGCCGCTGATCGCGCAAGTCCTGCATAATCGCGGATTGGACGAAATCGAGCCGATTCGCAGGTTCCTCAATCCCAAACTGACCGACCTTCATCCGCCGGAACTGCTGGACGGGATTGAAGCCGCCGTCGAGCGCCTCGTCCGGGCCATACGCGACGAGGAGAAAATCTGCATCTACGGCGATTACGACGTGGACGGCATGACGGCGGTGGCGATTCTCTATCGCTGCCTGGCGATGCACGGGGCGAATGTCGATTACTACGTGCCGCACCGGCTGACAGAAGGTTACGGCGTCAACGTCGAAGCCGTCGAAAAAATCGCAGCCGATGGTGTCAAACTGCTGGTAACGGTTGATTGCGGCGTCTCTGCCGTTGACCAGTTGCGCCGAGCCGGCGAACTGGGCATGGATGTGATCGTAACCGACCATCACGCCGCCGGTCCGGTGCTGCCGGAGGTCCTGGCGGTGGTTCATCCGGGTCTGGAAAGTAATTACCCCAACGCCGACCTTGCCGGCGCAGGCGTTGCCTTCAAACTCGCCTGGCATCTGGCGCGCACCCTGGCCGGGTCCGACCGCGTGGATGAGCCGACGCGGAATTTCCTGCTGGAGGCGACGACGCTGGCGGCACTGGGCACCATCGCCGACGTGGTGCCGCTGCTCGATGAGAACCGCATCCTGGTTGTTTATGGCCTGAAGGGCCTGGCGGTAACGGAGCATCCAGGCCTCCGCGCCTTGATAACGTCGGCCCGGCTGGACGGCGGGCGACTGGATGCGTATGACGTTGGTTTTCGCCTCGCGCCGCGCCTGAACGCCTGCGGGCGGATGGGTCATGCACGCCTTGCCGTAGATCTACTGACCCGCGCCGAGCCTGACCGATGTCGCCAGATCGCCGAGTACCTCGAAAAGCAGAACGCCAAGCGTCAGAAGGTCGAGCGGCGGATTACCGACCAGGCCGTCGATATGGTCCGGGCCGGCAAGGCTGCCGGTAAGGCCATCGTGCTGGCTTCGACGGATTGGCACGCCGGCGTTGTCGGCATAGTGGCTTCGCGCCTGGTGGAGCAGTTCGGCCGACCCGCTGTGCTGATTGCCCTGGACGGCGCGACCGGCCGAGGTTCGGCCAGGAGCGTCGATGGCTTCGGCATGCGGGACGCCCTGGCCGCCTGCAGCGAACACCTGTTAAGTTTCGGCGGGCACGCCATGGCCGGCGGGCTGCAGTTGTCGGCCGGCGCCGTCGAAAAATTCGCCGCCGATTTCGTTCGCTACGCCGAACAGAATATCGCCGAAGAGATAACCCTGCCGGCGCTGAAAATTGACGCCGAGGTAACACTGGCGGAGTTGTCGTTTTCGGTCGTCGAGCAGTTGGAACGTCTGGCTCCTTTTGGCCGAGGCAATCGGCGCCCGCTGGTGGCTGTTCGCTCTGCCCGGATTATGACGCCTCCGCAGCGGATGGGACGCAATGGCGGGGTCGTTAGTTTCATCGTCGGCCAGGACCAGCCTGAAAACGCGCGAATGCGATGCGTCGGCTTCGGCATGGGCGAATTGGCCGACGAACTCGCCGGCATCAATACCGTCGATATTGTCGGCGAGCCGGTGCTAAATCATTTCAACGGCCGAAGCAGCGTCGAAATGCACCTCCGCGACGTCGTGTGGGAATAACAATTTTCAATTTCCAATTGCCGATTTCCAATTGAACAGAAAAACAGACGGGCACTCTTTCAATTGGAAATTGAAAATCGGAAATTGGAAATTGCCAGCCGGTTTGTCGGAATCACGTTTTATTCCGCCGCTGCTTACTTGTGAATTTATTCCGCAAAGACACAATCGGTCCGCTGGCGGCGTAGGCGACGGCTGCCAGTGGCAGGGCGAACTGCCGGAACATCAGCGCCGCGGCAATGACGATAACGGCCAGGACGACGTGACTGAAAGGTTTCCTGCCTATTACGAACCGGTTGACCAGGTGCGGGTATCGGAATCGTGTAACCATCAGGATCGCTACTACCAGTGTCGCCGCCGGCAGGCCGGCGCCTACAGTGATGTTCAGCCACCTGGCTGACTTCAGACCTTCCTCGACGCCCTGGATATGCCCGAACAGAAGGACCATCGCCGCGACAAGCACTGCCGCCGCCGGCGAGGGCAGGCCCTGAAAGTACATGTGATGCAGGAGGTCGGGGGCGTTTTCAATAGTGAATCTCGCCAGGCGAAGGATCGCACAGCAAAGGTAGATAACCGCGATGACCATCACAGCCTTGCCCAGCATCGAGGCCTGCGGCGCGAATATCTCAAAGTCGGGGATTTCCTTGGTTATTGCGACTGCATGGACCATGAGGATCGCCGGCGCTACGCCGAAACTGATGATGTCGCACAGGCTGTCCAGCAGAGCGCCGAAGTCGGACGCCTGCCGGGTCATCCTCGCCACCCGCCCGTCCAGAGCGTCGAACAGCAAGGCTGCGAAGATCAGCCAGGCTGCTATTGTCAGGTTTCCGATCCCGCCGGCGTTCCACAGACCGGCTTTGGTGGCGTAGTGGATTGAGGCGAAACCGGCTATGCCGTTCATCAGCGTTACAATCGTCGGAAGGGCGGCGATGCTGCGAAGGACTGTTTTTTGCAGCGGGCGACGACGGGGCAATTCGGCTCCGGACTTCGGCGAGATCAGTCGAGCCGCAGTTTCGTTGTTTGTATTGTCGGTCATGTTTGCTTCTCCTGCGTCGGCCTGTCCGGCGGCGAGTCGCCGGGCGGGCGAACGAGGACGGACCTGCCCGCTCGCACGGCCTGGCCGACCTGAACGGCAATTTCGCCGATCATGCACTGGGGTATCATCATCTCCACGCGCGAGCCGAACTTGACCATGCCGATCCGCTGGCCTGCGGCGATTTCCTGCCCGATGTGCAGGTCGGTAACGATCCGGCGGGCGATCAGACCGGCAATCTGTCGGACCACCACAGGAAACGACAGGCCGGCCTGTCCGTTGGCTGTCAGCCAGATTGTCGTCGCTTCGTTCCGCTCGGCCGCTTCGGGCTTTCGCGCATCAGCATATCCACCGGGGCGATGTTCGATTTTCGTTATCGCTCCGGCGCACGGGCTGCGATTTACGTGAACGTTGAATATGCTCATAAAGATTCCGATTCGCACCCCGTCGGTACCGAGCGGGCTTTCAGCGCCGACCGGCGTTATATCCACGACCTTTCCGTCGGCGGGGGATATAAATGCGTTATCTTCAGCCGGTCTTCGCTGCGGGTCGCGGAAGAAGCATAGGACATACACCCACACCGCAGCTGGCAGGACCGCAACAGGCCAGAACAGCCACGCCGCTACCGCAGCCGGAACTCCGCAGACAACCGTGGCGATAACCATCTCACGCAGGCCGTATCTTGTCAGGGGAATTCGCACAATATGAGTTTAAGCCGCGAACCACGCGAACAAAAGATAAAAACAGTCCACGAATTGCACAGATTATACAGATTTTCAAAGACATATAAAGATTGCACGAGACACTTTTCTTCTTCCGTTAGAAATCCGTGTAATCTGTGTAATCCGTGGACTATTTTGTTTCAAGCAGGGCGATGATGTGCTCTGCCAGTTCAGGTTTGCTTCGATTGGTCCACGGCAGGGCGGTCCCGTCGGGCGAGAGGATGGAGGCGTCGGAGGCGTCTGCCGACATGGCGGCGGGGGGGTTGAGGACAACGTAATCGGCGTTCTTGTGCTTCATCTCATTGCGGGCCTTCGCTTCGGCCTGCTCGGCGGGGGCGTCCTCAACGGCAAAGGCGATAATGATCTGGCCGCGGCGCTTTCGCCGGCCAAGACCGGCAAGGATGTCCTCGGTCGGCTCAAGTGTTATCTGTATCGCCCCGGCAGAGCGTGAAATCTTTCCGGCAGTTGTAGGGTGGGACTTCGCTTCGCTTCGTTCCACCCTACCGACTTCGCTTCGTCCCACCCTGCCGACGGTGAAATCTCCGACAGCCGCGGCCATGATAAGGACGTCGCAATCGTCGAAGCGTTCATCGAGGGTCTGGGCCAACTCTTTGACTGTTACAAACGTTACGACCTCACAACCGGCAGGCGGGTCTATCGCCACCGGGCCTGTGATTAATGTTACGTCGTGCCCGGCTGCGACGGCTTCAGCCGCCACGGCATAGCCCATCTTCCCGCTGGAAGCGGTGGTGATGAAGCGGACGCTGTCGATGTACTCCCGCGTCGGACCGGCTGTGATTATGATTTTCATTGTAAGGATTATCCATCGTTGAAACAGAATAGCAGAATTATAGGGATTACAGGATTACAGGGATTTTAAAATTACGAAAAAAAACTATAAAAAAATCCCTGTAATCCGGTAATCCTGTAATCCTGCTATTTTAATTCTTCTTCTTTTTTTGTAATCAAGTTCAGAAATCCAGTTTCTTTGGTGGTTTATCGAGGCGGACGTATTTTTGGGTAATCCAGTCTTCCTGGACTTTGAATATCCGGTATCCGTAGCCGCGAAGATCGACGGGGCGGAATGTCCCGCCGACGGTATAGATCGCGAAATCTCCGGTGCCGCATTCTTTGGTGATGTGTGTGTGCCCGGCCAGGATGACGCGGACGCGATACTTGCGGGCGAGCGTCAGCAGCCGGCGGCGGGCGGTCGGGTGCATGTTGGTCAGTTTGTGGCGTTCATCCTCGGTTTTCGTATAGGGCGGGATGTGCAGGAGGATGAAAATGTGTGTTCGCTTCTCGGCCCGTGCGCGGGCGAGCGTCTTTTCGAGCCAGTTCCACTGGGCTTGCACCTCTGCCCGGAAATCGGCGTCTTTCGTCCTGAAGTAATATGTGTCGGTGCTGAGCGTCATGGAGTTCAGACAGATGAAGTCGCAGTTATTGTAGGTAAAGGCGTAGTAGTCCTTGCCGTATCTTTGGCGCCATGTCTGGAGGGTTTTATGATCGCGGATGTCGTGGTTGCCGGGGATGAACCTGGCGGGAACCTCGAATTTCTCCAGGGATGAATCGAGCGTGTCCATCATCTTTTCTTTCAGCCCGTGCGTCATGTCGCCGGGGATGAGGGCGAAGGCGGGTTTGAGGCGGTTAATCTGCCGTCGCTGCCGCTCGAATCGGCGCGTGGTGCCCTTGGTGAAGCCGACGTGCGGGTCGCCGGTGAAGATGAAATAAAACGGCTTGAATGTCTGCTGTCGCCGGGCTTTCATGGTTGTGGTCGATGCAGGCGTGAGTTTATTCGCATCGGCGGGCTTTTCGCAAGAGGCAAGCAGGCAAAGAACAGGGACCAGAGACGCCGAAAGACCGATTTGCCGACAGATCGTTTTCGTGTGTGTGGCATTCAATTGCAAACCACTTTGATTATTCTTTGAGCAGCGTTTCAGCTGCGGCGAGGATTTCGGTCGGTTCCGCCATTCTGCCCATCCCGACGGTTCCGCAGGCCAGGCGACCTTCATTGGGACCGACGACGTGGACGCCGCGATCGGCGAGTTTTCGGACGTTGTCCTGCGTAGGCGGCGCTTGCCACATTCGCGTATTCATTGCCGGGGCGATGAGTATCTCGCAGGCCCCGCAGGCCGACAGGGCCAGTGTCGAGACAAGGTCGTCAGCGATACCGCCGGCCATTTTGGCGATGATGTCGGCAGTGGCTGGAGCGATGATCATCAAATTCGCCCGCTCGGTCAGCGACAGGTGCTGCGACTGGTAGTTTTCGCCGGCCTGCCAGAGCGAGGTGAACACGCCCCTGCCCGTGAGGGTCTGGAATGTCAGCGGCGTGATGAATCGCCCGGCGGCGTCTGTCATGGCGACGCTGACGCCGGCGCCGGCTTGGCTCAATTTGCTTGCCAGGTCGGCGGATTTGTAGCACGAGATGCCGCCGGTTACGCAAAGCAGCACCTCGGCGCCTTCCAGTCCCGACGCACATCGGGATTTATTTTCGCCGGCCATTGTCGTACCCCGGAACTTTATTTCCTGCTGGGAATTCGGATGATCTCCTCCGGCGAGGGTACGTCGGAGTTCTCGTAGTCGATGGCGATCTTGTCGTCGAGGATTTCCTGGATGACGACTTCCATATCGGTCATACCTTCGGCCCGTTCCACCAGCGGCCTGGAACCTTCGAGCAGTTCGCCCCAACGTTTCATAATCAGCGCAGTGAGTTTGAACCGCCCACCGACCTTATAGACCAGATCGTCGCTTTTCAGTGCCTCAATCATTTCTGCGTTTGCTCCTTGACGATATCGACAACTTCCCGGATTGTCCGATCCAGGTCGTCGTTGACTATCATGTGATTATATATCCCGCTGCCCGCGGCGGTACAGATTTCTTCGTTCGCGCGGGCGAATCTTCGTTCGAGTGTTTCCGGCGATTCGGTCCCTCTGCCGGCCAGGCGGCGCTTCAGTTCGCTCTTGTCCGGCGGGCCTATGAAGATAAATGTCGCCTCATGCCTCTTCTGATGCACCTGCCGGCTTCCTTCGATGTCGATTTCGAGGATGACGGTTCTTCCCGCCGACAGCGCCTCGGTTACCGCCTTTTTCGGCGTACCGTAGTAATCGCCGAAGACCTCGGCCCATTCCAGCAGTTGTTCCCCGGCGATCATTTTTTCAAATGCAGGCCGGTCCACGAAGAAATAATCCCGCCCGTCGATTTCGCCGGGCCGGGGCTTGCGAGTAGTGGCCGATACGCTGTAAAAAACCCCCGTCTGCCGGAGAACCTCGCGGACGATGGTGCTCTTACCAACGCCGCTCGGGCCGGCGATTACAATTAAACGACCAATTCCCAATGCCTGACGCCCAATCAATAACCAATCCCAAATGCCTCGATAACCAACGATGACCGACAACAAGAATGACGTGCTCGGGCAATTGTTGCAAGAGGTTTTTATGAATCACAACCCCCTGGTCATTGGAAATTGCTCATTTTCTATCGACATGCGTCCTGCCAGACAGCATACTTTACCGCAATGACAGGTTGGCTGTTGAATATTATGTACGCCCTGGCGCTTGTGGCGACCGGGCCGATCTGGTTGATGCGGATGTTCCGCCATGGCAAATACCGCCGCGACTTCTCGGAGCGTCTTGGCTTGTCGCCTCGGCTCTACGGCCACCAGCCGGTGATATGGATTCACGGCGTCAGCGTCGGCGAGGTCAACGCCGCAAAGGCGCTGGTGGCCGAAATCCATTCGCAACTGCCGGACTATCGCGTGGTGATTACTTCGACCACCGACACGGGCCTGGCCGCCGCCAAACGACTCTTCGCGCCGGCACACAGGGTCTTCCGCTTCCCCTTGGACTTCACCTTTTCCGCCGCCGCCGCCGTCAGACGAATCGGGCCCAGCCTGGTCATTCTGACCGAAGGCGACGTCTGGCCCAATTTCGTGCGGGCGTGCAACCGGCGGGACGTTCCGGTAATCGTCGTCAACGCCCGTCTAGGCCCGCGAAAGGGGTTTCCACGCTACCGCCTCGTGCGCCCGCTGGCGGGCAGGCTGTTCAATTCGCTGTCGGCCATCGGTGTCCAGCACGCCACCTACGCGGAGATGTTCCGGTCGCTGGGCGTGCGCGATGAGAAACTGTCCGTTACCGGCATGATGAAATACGACACGGCCGAGATAGGCGAAAACGTTGCAGGCCAGGACGAACTCGCCGAGGCGATGGGAATCACGTCTGATGATAAATTACTGGTCGCCGGCGGGACGGGCAGGGGCGAAGAGCAGATTATCCTCGATACGTTTGCGGAGATTCGGCGGGAGCATCCCGGCGTGCGTCTTGCTGTCGTCCCGCGGAAGCCGGAACGGTTCGACGAGGTAGCACGTATAATCTCCGCTTGCGGTTTTACGCTGATTCGACGATCCGAACATCTTGAAGGATCGTCGAAAGAATTACCCGCCGACGCCGTGATACTGGGCGATACGATGGGCGAGTTGCGAAAGTTTTATGCTCTGGCCTATGCGGTTTTTGTCGGCAGGTCGCTCGTGCCGGAGGGCGGGTCGGACATGATAGAGGCTGCCGCGTTGGCAAAGCCCGTCGCCTTCGGGCCTCATACGTTCAACTTCCCCCAGGCCGAGTCCATGGTCGCCGCCGGCTGCGCCAGGCGGGTCGCCGACGCCGGTGAATTGGCCGGAATATGGACCGAGTGGCTGGAAAAGCCCGACGATGCAGCGAAAATAGGCCGGGACGCCCAACAGTTTGTCCGGTCGCAGACGGGCGCTACGAAGCGAAACGTCGAATTAATCTGCCGCATCCTGGGCCGAGTCCCCGCCCTCGCCCCAGGCGGAATAGCGACGGATGAAATAATTGAGAAGGCGTAAGACGTGCCTGATAAAAAGTTGAGACAAACCGTTCTGAAAAACGCCCGGCGGATCGTCGTGAAGGTCGGCACAGCCGCGTTGACCGACGAGTCCGGCAGGCTCGACATGGAGTTCATTTCCGACCTTTGCGGTCAGGTTGCCGGCATCGTCGCCGGCGGCGTCGAGGTCGCCCTTGTCAGCAGCGGCGCTATCGGCGCGGGCATGGCCGAGTTGGACCTTGCCGCCAAGCCCGGCACGCTTCCGATGCTCCAGGCCGCCGCCGCCGTCGGACAGGGACAACTGATGCGGACCTTTCACGACGCCTTCGGCGCACTCGGCCTGAAGGTCGCACAGATTCTCGTTACCCGCGGCGACTTCGAGGACCGCACCCGATACCTCAACATCCGCAACACCATCGCCGCGCTGCACGACCTCGGCGCCGTGCCCGTCGTCAACGAAAACGACACGGTGGCTGTCGATGAACTCGAAGGCCGATTCGGCGACAACGACATCGTCGCCGCATTGGTAACGAACATGCTCCGCGCCGATGTGTTGGTGATGCTGACCGTCGTTGACGGCGTAATGGCTGGTGGGGAGGTGCTGGATGTTATCGCCGACGCCGAAGCAGGTTCGGCCGGACTGGCTGACGATTCGCTCAGCCGGGGCGGTTCGGGCGGGATGACCACGAAACTCCAGGCCGCTCACATGGTCGCCGCCGCCGGCGAAGCCGCCGTTATCGCAAACGCCCGAACGCCCGACATACTGGGCCGACTGCTGGCCGGCGAAAAGATCGGCACGGTCTGCCTGCCCGCCGAAGGCAAAATGTCCGCCCGCCGGCGATGGATAGGCCAGGCCGCCCGCGCCGCCGGGGAAATCACCGTCGATGACGGAGCCGCAAAGGCGCTACGAGAAGGCGGAAAAAGCCTCCTGCCAAGCGGAATCACCGCCGTGGCGGGACATTTCGGAAAGGGTGACACGGTTGCCATCGTCGATAGCGCCGGCAGTCAGGTCGCCCGAGGTCTGACGAACTACTCCGCCGCCGACATCGACGCCATCAAGGGTCTGAAAACCGCTCAAATCGCCGACGCGATCGGCGAAAAACCATACGACGAAGTCGTCCACAGAAACAATATGGTAGTCGAATAGGAATTTGCCGCGAACTACGCGAACTAAAAAAACTTTCAGAGGGAACGTTCGACGCTATTAAGGCTTGATTTACAGTGAATTGTCGTTAGACTGCTTCTTTCGACGGGGCGTAGCTCAGCTTGGCTAGAGTGCTGCGTTCGGGACGCAGAGGTCGCTGGTTCAAATCCAGTCGCCCCGATTTTTCGGCAAGGCCGAAAAATAGAGCAGGTGAGCAGTAGAACAGTTGAGCAGGTGAAACGACAAGAACCTGAGGGCTAGGTTTGATCGCGATTTCGGACGAGCCCGCTCCCCGCCATCCTCTACGTCTGCAGCTGGGCCGAATCTGTCGCGATGGTCGCGCTGACTGATTGTTTATTTTGACGGAGCCGGATGCGTTTTTTTTCGGTTTGCGCTTGACAGAACTCGTGGGGGGGGGGTAAGATGCGTGTCAGTTTGGCTTAGATGATTGTCTCTGAGGCTTGTTTTCAGTCGCTCGGCTGGAGGCCTTGGGGAACGCTCAATCTCAAGTAAGTGACAAGAGAGGAAAAGTCTCATGCTCAGAATCAACTCTGTATCGGTCTGTGCCCTCTGCGCGGCGGTGGTGTGTGTTTCGGTGGTTTCGGTGGCTTTGGCGGACGTGTTCAACATGGGCCTCGGCCTGACGAGCCTGGAAACCGTCCCCGTCGGCAATCCCGGCAACGCGGGCGAACTCTCGGGACAGAGCGCTGGTGGTTCCGGCCAAGATCGCATCTGCGGCGCGGTGGCGTACGAGTACAACATCGGCAAGTACGAGGTTACAGCCGGTCAGTACACCGAGTTTCTCAACGCCGTAGCGGCGACGGATACCTATGGGCTATATAACACATCCATGGCGGACCTGACGGAGGAGACACTTGGCTGCAATATTCAGCGAGGCGGCTCTTCGGGCAGCTACACCTACAGCGTGCCGGCTGATTGGGCCAATCGGCCGGTCAACTATGTCAACTGGGGCGATGCAGTGCGTTTCGCCAACTGGCTGCACAAGGGTCAGCCGAGCGGCGCTCAGGACTTGACCACCACCGAGGATGGGGCTTATTACCTCAACGGAGCTGTTACAGATGCGGCGTTGATGAGCGTTAACCGCAAACCTGGCGCACAGTGGGCTCTCGCCAGCGAGGATGAGTGGTATAAGGCGGCGTACCACAAGAACAACGGGGTAACGGGCGACTACTTCGACTACCCGACCGGCAACGATGCCAGGCCTAGCAATGATCTTATTGACCCCGATCTTGGGAATAACGCGACGTTCTTCGATAGCGATTCTACGATCGGCAGCCCGTACTGGCGCACAGAGGTCGGGGCCCATGAGAACTCTGACAGTCCCTACGGCACGTTTGACCAGGGTGGCAACGTCTCTGAGTGGAACGAGGCTATCCTCTCGAACAGCTTCGGTTTGTGGCGTAACACGCGGGGAGGATCGTTTGCTGATGATCTCGACGACCCTAGTTATGACTATGGACAATGGCTGCACGCGTTCTGGCGGGACTGTGAGGACAACATTGGGGATGACATCGATGGCCCGACGTACGACGATTGGGATATTGGATTTCGAGTATCTGCGGTTCCGGAACCGGCGACGATGTCGCTTCTGGCCTTGGGCGGGTTGGCCCTCCTACGACGGCGGCGACGCGAAGGGTAGCAGTGCCTCAAGACGACACCTATCAACGCCTCGTGGTGTACCGCGAGGCGTTGTCATGCGCGGACGCCCGCCCGTACCATCAGGCCACGTTCGTTATGCCCCCACCGTCCCAAGCGAATACGAGAACCGCACCGTCCTCCGGTCGTGGTTTACTGGTAACGCATCTCGCCCCGATTTGTCGGCAAGGCCGAAAAATAGAGCAGGAGAAAGGAGATAGTAGAGAGTAGATAAAAAGAAACGCACTTTCACACGGACAGATGTGCCCATAAACGAATCGGCCTCTCCTGCGGTCTCCTTTCTACTCTCTACTTTCTACTCTCTGCAAGGAAGAAATATGGCCTTCCTCTTCGAGAACCTCGATGTTCACCAGTAAGACCGTTGACTTGGCCGATCGCATCGCAGATACTGACCGGGGTGTTTTTACGCTGCCTCTAGCATGACAGCGCTACTTACTTTTTAGCCCCGTTAGGGGCAATCGTATTTAGCCCAGGGCGCAGCCGAAGGCAAGCCCTGGGGGAAAGTATGATGTATTGAAGCTCCGTAGGAGCGGTCGTAGGCACACGATCGCCTCTACGAG
>DAOWOP010000084.1 GCA_030642005.1 Planctomycetales bacterium | reverse complement strand
CGTGGTCTTCGCCAACCTGAAATTCGCCGACGGCAGAATGGCGCACATCCACGTCTCCTGGCTGGACCCGCATAAAATCCGCAAGGTAACGCTCGTCGGCTCACAGAAGATGGTGGTCTTCGACGATATGGAAGCAGCCGAAAAGATTCGCGTCTATGACAAGAGCGCGGAGATTCAAAAGAGCGTTTCCAGTTACGCCGATGCCATTACGCTGCGGACCGGCGACATCCTTATTCCCAAGGTCCACGCCGGCGAGCCGCTGAAAACCGAATGCCAACACTTTATCGACTGCATCGTAGAGGACCACACGCCGCTCAGCGACGGCGCCGACGGGCTGCGGGTGGTGAAGGTACTCGAAGCCGGAACGAAATCGCTGGCCCGCGGCGGAGAACCAATCAGTCTGGTAACCGGTTAGCAATCCGTTTAGCTGTCGTCGGTACGACGACGAAAAGTGTCTTTGTTATTACGAGACCTAACTATGAGCAAGGATGAAAAACCATATTTTGTGCACGAGAGCAGTTACGTCGATGACGGCGCCGTTATCGGCGAAGGCACGAAGATATGGCACTTCAGCCACATCATGCCCGGTGCGGTAATCGGCAAAGGCTGCTCTATCGGGCAGAACGTCAACATCGGCTCAAAGGCTGTCCTCGGCGACAACGTCAAGGTCCAGAACAACGTCTCCATCTACGACAACATTACGCTGGAAGACGACACCTTCTGCGGCCCAAGCATGGTCTTCACCAACGTTTTCAACCCCCGCAGCCACGTTTCGCGCAAGGATGAGTACATGGACACGCTGGTCAAGCGCGGCGCGACAATCGGTGCTAACGCAACCGTGGTCTGCGGGAACACGATAGGGCGGTACGCCTTTGTCGGGGCGGGGGCTGTTGTTGTTACCGACGTGCCGGACTATGCGCTGGTTTATGGCAATCCCGCCCGCCGGCACGGATGGGTCTGCCAGTGCGGCGAAAAACTGGAACTCGCCGGCGGCGCCTGCCGACGGTGCGGAACCGAGTATAAACTTGTCGGCGATACGCTCCAACCGGCATAATGCCGTTCGGAAATAACATTTAACGTGAAAGGATTTAATTGAGATGCAGGTTCCACTGTTGGATTTGAAGGCACAGTACGCGACGATTAAGGACGAGATGGCTCCGGCTTTGCAGTCCGTTATGGACAGTCAGTATTTCATTAACGGCCCGGAGGTCAAGGAACTGGAAAAAGCGGTGGCTGAGTACAGTGATTGCGCCGCTGCCGTCGGCGTTGCCAGCGGCACAGATGCGCTGCTGGCGAGCCTGATGACACTCGGCGTTGGCGCCGGAGACGAAGTTATCACCACGCCGTACACCTTCTTCGCCACGGCAGGGAGCATCTGGCGAACCGGGGCGAAGCCCGTCTTCGTCGATATCGAGCCTGACACATTCAACATCGACCCGGCGAAGATCGAAGCCGCCGTTACCGAAAAGACCAGGGCAATCATGCCGGTACACCTCTTCGGCCAGGTGGCCGAAATGGACCCGATTATGGAGATTGCCGCCAAACACAACCTTTACGTTATCGAGGATGCTGCCCAGAGCATCGGCTCGACATACAGGGGCCGGAAGGCCGGGGCGATAGGGACGGTGGGGTGTTTCAGTTTCTTCCCGTCCAAGAACCTCGGCGGCCTCGGCGACGGGGGGATGATCGTTACGCAGGACGCCGAACTGGCCGACAGGTTGATGCAGTGCCGCAATCACGGTTCCAAGCCGAAGTACTATCACAAGTGGGTCGGCGGGAATTTCAGACTGGATACGCTCCAGGCCGCCGGGCTGATCGTCAAACTCCGCCACCTCGACGACTGGTCGGCGGCTCGCCGCGCAAACGCCGCAAAATATGATGAACTCTTCGCCGACTTCGAGCCGGTAACGACGCCGGTAATCCGCGATTACAACGTTACCATTTACAACCAGTACGTCATCCGCGTGCCCAAACGCGACGAACTCAGGGCGTTCCTGAAGGAACAGGGCGTCGGCTGCGAGGTCTATTACCCCTTGAGCCTGCACGAACAGGAATGTTTCGCCGAATTGGGTTACAAGCGCGGCGACTTCCCCGAATCGGAACAGGCTGCCGCCGAGACCCTGGCCCTGCCGGTCTATCCGGAACTGACTGACGAGCAGATTCAATTCGTCGCCGGGAAGGTCAGGGAATTCCTGGCATAAGGGCTGCGGATTACAGACACTCGGAAAGTATCTTGACGATCCGCTCGGCGGCGCATCCGTCCCAAAGGTCGGGAATCCGCGACTCTCGCCAATGCCCGTCGATAACCTGTCGATAAGCGGAGATTATCCTCTCCGGGTCCGTACCGACGATCTGGTTGGAGCCGATCTCGGCCGTTACGGGCCGCTCGGTATTTTCCCGCAGCGTGATACACGGAACCTTCAGGATCGTCGTCTCTTCCTGTATGCCGCCCGAATCCGTCAGCACCAATCGCGCCGAAGATGTCAGTTTCAGGAAATCCAGGTATCCGATCGGGTCTATCAGACGCAGGCCCGTCATTACTTCAACCCGTCCAGCCAGCGATGAACCTGCGATATTCTTCCGTGTTCGCGGATGGATTGGAAAGATAATCGGCAGGTCCTGCTGAATTACTTCCAGAGCGTCGAGTATTCGCCCGAGCACAGCCGGATCATCGACGTTTGCCGGACGATGCAGCGTCAGGACGGCATAAGCACCGGTTGAAAGTTCCAGTTCGTCCAGTATTTTCGATGCGTCCGCCTTTGCCTTATTCTTCAGCAGCGTGTCTATCATTACGTTTCCGACGAGGAAAATCCTCTCGTCGGGAACGCCTTCGCGCGTGAGGTTATCGACGCCGCTTTGCTCGGTGCAGAACAGAAGGTCGCTGATGGAATCGGTCAGGAGACGGTTGATTTCTTCGGGCATTGCCCGGTCGCCGCTTCGCAGACCGGCTTCGACGTGGATGAGTTTGACGCCGAGTTTGACGGCTACCAGACCGCAGGCAATCGTGCTGTTGACGTCGCCGACGACAAGGACGGCGTCGGGCTTATGTTCGAGGACGACCGGCTCGAAGGCCTTCATAATCTCGGCAGTCTGGACGGCGTGAGAGGCACTACCCACGCCGAGGTTGATGTCCGGCTCGGGGATACCCAACTGTCGGAAGAAAAGGTCGCTCATCCGCTCGTCGTAATGCTGGCCGGTGTGAACCAGCATAGGCTGGATGCCCGATGCGGCCTTGTATGCCGCCATCAGCGGGGCAATCTTCATAAAATTAGGACGAGCGCCGACTACGTTGATTATCTTCATGCTTTTTTCTTCCTGTTCGGTTAGGACACGACTTTATATCGTCATTATAAGCCCACCTGTAAAGATTTCTCTTTGACGGGCCGGAAAGTTGCGATACGCTTACAAGTGCTCCTGCTCATCCGTATCGACTGTCAAGGGAGGCAGAACCAATGTCGGGGTCGGGCATTGTGCGAAGGGTGTTTTTATTCGGCTTGCTGATCTGGGCTGCGTGCTCACAGCCGGCATCAGCGGACACGCATATTCTCTACGCTGATGTGAGCGTAGGCGTAAAATTCGATTCCGACAGCACCTTTAGCCCAGGCACGCCTTGCGAGATAACCAGCCCCCCTGCTGATTCTCAGATAGATTACATGCTTGTCCGGTTCGATTTTACGGGTTGGCCGAGTGATACAATCGTCTCAAGTGCCGGGTTGCGTCTCACCAGGTCCGGCGGGCAGAACCCAAGCCCTTATACTGTCTATGCTTACGGGTTTTACAGTGATAATACAGATTGGTATCTCGCCCCACAGAACGCCACTGGGCTTTGGCAATACTACGATACCGGTGGAAACGGCGATATTCCATGGAAGAACGGTTCAGGCCAGGCTGATACCATTGAGAATGCGGATTATTGGCTTGGCGGCAGCGGAAGCACCTGGGACGGGGAAACTCTGGAGATTTCTCTCAATGCCGTCAAGGTTCAGAACTGGATCACCGGTGCGACGCCCAATAACGGGCTGAGGCTTCAGAGCAATAAGACTTCGGTTCCTTATTTTTACGGTAGCGGCGCGGCGAATGCGGCGGACCGCCCGACTTTGATTATCGAGGCGACCGCTCCCGAACCATGCAGCCTCTTTATCCTGAGCATGGGCACAATCGGCCTGTTCTTCAAACGCCGACGTTCACGCCAACAGTAGCCGGAGTATCAATTTAGCGACGAACCCGCAACCTCGCGACAACAACTGCAAACTTTGCAGCCGTACCTTGGGCTTGAGTTTCTATCCTTCCGTAGTCTTGCCGTTAATGGTGCTGCCTGCCTAAATCAGCGGGTACAAACTGATGCTCTTGGGCCGGGCGAATTGGACGCCGGATAATCGCCGCCTCTTCCGGCAGGTCGGACTTATGTCGCCGGCCGGCAAAACTTCTCGATAAACCTTTCCAAAATGCCGAAGAAAACATAGAATAAAGCAGAAGTTGGAAGGCGTCATTATCTTACACGCGGCAGCAGGTGGAAAGGTGATAGAGACACAAGTGTTACCTTGGCCGACTCGCCGTCAAATAATTCACCCAACCACGGTCGTGATAGCCAGAACGTGCTTATTTCAGGCGGCAGCGTTTCGCGGGAGACATCTTTGCTTGTCGGCATAGACGATGATAATCATCTGGACGTACGACGACGGGAGCGGTTTGGGCGCATTCACTACCAGCGGCAGACCCGCCGACGCAGAGGACAGATTCTTGGCGCCGTAGATTCCTCAAGGGCGCAGAGCAGACAAGGATGTACCGTTAGCCTCTCTGATTCCAAGCGACCTCGTCTCTTCAGGAGGGACAATATGGACATGTGTGGAATGGGCGCGATTTGCCGTCTGGATGGACGGGGTGGCCACTGGGGGGAACGACCTTTGTGAAGTTCGGCTTGGCGCGCCGACGATATTGATGATCTTCATGGGCGTTTCCTTCCGGTCTGAGTGCGTGGGGCTTTGCACCGCTATTATCGGCATATCGGACAAGAATCCCGCCAGAACAATTCCAAGCTTGGCCTGGGCTTGACGCTATCCTCAGCCCTTTTCTTTTGCAAAGACCTTTGCAGAAGAATAAAATAGCGGGTGCTGACTAGAGAAAGAGAAGGACATGGCATGCGAGACAAGAAAACTGTCTTCAAAGAAGCAGTGGTCACGAACGTGGGCCAGCAGTCCGACCAGAGGGCTCACGTTCAACCCCAAGAAGTTGCCTTTTCAAGATCTCCACAATCTGTTCCTGCGGCACCTCCCAAAGTCGGGTGATATGACTTTCTTGGAGATTGGTTGCTATCCCGGTCGCTTCATGTGGTACTTCAACCATTTTTTTGGCTACAAGGTGTCCGGAATGGAATATGTCCAACACCTCTGTGAACCTGTGCGCGAAGAATTACACGACTGCGGAGTTGAGGCGGAGGTGATCTATGGAGACATTCTGTCATACGTATCGCAGGGCAGGCAATGGGACGTGGTGGCAAGCTTGGGCTTGATCGAGCATTTCAGTAATCCCGAACAGGTGATTCGGCGCCATCTTGAACTGGTAAAGCAAGGAGGATATCTCGTGTTGACGATTCCCAACCACAGCGGCATCTACGGGAGGATATTGAAGTGGGCCGATCCGAAACGGTACGCAATCCATAACCATATGGCATACAAAGAGATGCAAGAAGCCGTGGCGTCCGTCGGTACGGTAGAAATCCTCGAAGGGGGATACTATTGCCACTTGGGATTCTGGAGCAGTGGCCTATATACAAAGTTCACCTCAGTAAACCGTTTGCTGGGCAAGATGCTCTTTGCGCCACTTATGGGAATCGTACACGTGGGCAAGTGGCTACCTAATAGCAAGGGACTATCCCCCAGCATAGGGCTGGTGGCCCGAAAAACCAATCGAGACTGAGGATTTCTTCGTAATTGCGAATGGGAGTACCCACCAATTCCCACCGAAATCATTAGGGTAGTTCGCCTGACTCATCTTTTGAAGGTGGAATATGCCCGCTGGCGTTAAGGTATTACCAAACATGGAGTTTAAGCACCGCAAGCTCAGTCTGAGAAAGAACTTCTCGTGGATGTTCGTCAGCACTCTCGTCTATAGTCTCGCCCGCTGGGGGATGCTTATTGTCGTCGCGAAACTTGGAAAGCCATCGGACGTTGGACTGTGGGTACTCGCTCAGGCGGTCTGTTTACCGGTTATGTGGTTAAGCAGCCTGAATCTGCGGGCAGCCTTGGTTACCGACGCGAGAGACGAATATACCTACGGTCAGTATCTCGGATTGCGCCTCTTTACGGCGGCCATCATGGTCCTAGTCACCACCGGCATTGTACTGGTGGCTGGGTACGACTGGTCCACGAAAGGTCTTATTATTCTCTTCGGCGTGGGGGCGGCTATATTGTCTGTTCGGGAGATCATCGTCGCCATAGTCACCAAGAATGAGTGCATGAACATCTCGGCGCGTTCGAACATGCTGCTGGCGTTCGCATCGTTAACGGTATTGACCGGCGTTTTCTACATCAGCCAGTCCCTTACGGCCGTCTTTATTGTATTGATTGTCACTCGTCTGGGCGTGATGCTATTACATGACGTTCCCTCGGCCAAATCCGTCATCAGAGCCTTTTGTCGCGATGATGCGAATGCCTCATTAAGACCAGACTGGTCCGGAAAGATGTTATTCGGCCTGTTCCTTACGGCGCTGCCGCTAGGCTTAGCGATGACCCTTTGGTCGCTGAACAACAGCATACCGGTCTATTTCCTCGAGCACTACCACGGAAAGGAAGCCACGGGATACTACGGCGCCATGGCCTCGATCGTAATGGCGACCATGCTTCTGATGAATGCACTTGGAACGGCAAGTGTTCCCCGTCTGGCCAAGTACTTCATCGAGAACCGCAGGGCTTTTATGCGATTGGTTTGCAGGCTGCAATTGATTGGTGCCGTAATCGGAGTAGCAGGCGTTGGCGTGGCGATATTATTCGGGCGGCAGATACTGACAATCGCCTTTAAGCCCGAATATGCCGCCTACTCTGGGGATTTCGTCTGGATGATCGCCTTCGGCGGGGTGATGTTCATGGTATCGTTTCTTATTTACTCGATCATGGCGACACGGGCTTTCGTGTACCTGCTTGTTGCTTACGGATTGGTATTGATCGTATGTGCCATTCTGTCGATATTGTTGATAGAACCCTACGGTGTGTCCGGCGTAGTCTGGACCCGTCTTATCACCGCAGCAGTGGCTTTGGTTGTTCTTGCGGGGACGCTGGCGCTTATTGTGAGACGCAACAAGCCACCGGGCTTGTCGAGCTCTTGCTCTGACCGTGGAGTAGGGCTGCAAAAGGGAACTGCAAATGGGCCTCAGGTCTGAAATAGCCGCCGATTACAAAGTGATCGCCAGAAGCGGTCGGGGCATGAACTGGCTGGTGTTTATTACGATGTTTCTTCGGTCGTTCGCATTTCGTGTGGTGTTTTATTACCGCATCGGTCACTGGTTACGAATCAGGCGTATACGAGCCCTTGCCGGGATCTTCGACAGGATTATGGAGAGTGGTGGGTTGAGCATAGCCACGGCTGCCGAGATAGGCGAAGGCGTTCTGATCCCCCATCCGTTTGGCATTGTGATCGGTAGCGGAGTAAAAATCGGTCAGCGGGCCCACATCCTTCAGGGCGTGACGATAGGCGGCGAGGGCGGGAAAACCAGAGAGAACGGGCAGACTCAGCCGCACCTCGGCGACGATGTGCTTGTCGGGGCTGGGGCGAAACTGCTGGGGCCGATTCGAATAGGCAATCATGTCAAGATCGGTGCCAACGCGGTTGTCAACACGGACTTACCAGACAACTGCACCGCTGTCGGTATCCCGGCGCGAATTGTTAAAATCGGGCAGGAGCGGGTAAATCCACCGGAGCAGAAGGAAGTTGATTAGCTGATTAATTAGTATATGATTTACCGTCAGGATTCGGAGCAACGAAAAAAAGACAGACGACGTAAAGCAGAATCCAACGACAGAAAAGAGTCGCAATGGAAATGCAAGGTGACATTAGTAGTACCCAAACGTTTGCCCGATTAATTTTAGTGCCCGTCCTGGGATTGATGTTCCTGGTAAGTCTGGTCGCTTGGCTTATTGCCCCTCCGGTGCTTTCCAGACTATATATGTACCTGTGCCTGGCGCTGGCCATTGGAGCGATTGTTTTCCAGTTTATCTATCACGCATCGGGCCCCAGGACTACCAACTGGTTTTCCGTTGATATTATTTTCATGCTTGCCTTTTTTACTGTGCATTTTGTCTATCCCCTTTTCTGGGCGGTGGGGTTGGCACCGAGTTCGTACGAGATTTGGATCAACGAGGCAGTTGTTTGTCGGGCAACAATGATGTCTGTCTGCGGCTTTTTGGCGTTCGCCTTGGGGTTCAACGTGCTGGCAGACCGCTATTCGCATGTCCAGTGGCCTGTATTGATGGATAATATCACCCTGCAAAGATGGAGAACTCTCGGAAAGGTGTTCCTTGTCATCGGTGTTTTGGTCGCCGGCATCTACATATTGCTGCTGGGCGAGTTACTTACAATAGGTGTTTATCAGTCAACACCTGGCGAGTACCGCGAACATGTTATCAAGATGCTGCTGGTTACGCTCATGCGAATTGCCTTTGTGTTACTTACCGTTGCAGCAGCTATGTTGACGGGCAAGTGGAAGATCGGATGGTTGTCCAAGATCGCGATATTGATGCTCCTTGCTTGGATATTGATTCTTGGGGACAGGTCGCTAGCTTTCGGTCTGGCCGCGATTTTAGTAGCGGCATATTCCGAGTACGCTAAGCGTATCTCTTTTAAAAAACTGGTATTGTTCATTGCTGCCGGGTTTTTCCTTGCTGGTGTCGTACGTGTAGCCAGGTATTCTCCTGAGCGGACCGTAAGTTCTTTCGTCAAGACCGCGCAGGAAAAGTCCGAAGAGATTACATGGGACACAGGATTGATGAACTTCGCAGGGAGCGTTCGTACAGTGTACGCAGCAGTTGACATTGTTCCCCAACAGCATGATTACTTTTACGGTCGACTCGAAATTTCCGGTCTTGCCGGAATCATTCCTTTTTCCCGGCGCCTGCTCCCCAAAAAAATTGAGTACACGACAAGCGCGTCATATCTAACGTGGGTCATGCACGCTGGCGATTTCTCTTCGGGGGTGGGTACGACCATTATAGCGGATACCTATATGGATTTCGGATTGATCGGAGTGGTTGCGGTTATGTTCGGGGTCGGGCTGCTTTCGAAACACATCCAGCAGAAAGCCCGGGCAACATGCAGTCTGACGTGGGCTGTAGCCCACGCTTGTTTGATTGCTTCGTTGGCTCTCATACCTCGCTACTCCATGACTTATCTGGTCCGGGATGTGCTGTGGCCCGTCTTGCTGATCCTGCTTGCTAGCAAGATACTTAGTTTGGGACGAGTCCCAAACCTTCCCGCAGAGATGTCCATTGAGCAAGTTACGCCAAGTTAATTCGATATTGCTTGTGTTCCCGCCCAGAGCGGGAACGGTAAAAAATACCGAAGGGAAATATAGTTCATATGGGCACATAGCGAACTGATAAGCAAGGGTGGTGCCCGCGCGGTTGATACGATCTTTGGAAGATCGGATGCAATCTCAATGTTGAAGACAGAATGGGCCGGGACTTGGGTTGGACTTGAGGGAAATTCTAAATGCATATTGTTTTTTTTCAGTTTGTACCGCACTACGGAGGAGCGGCACGTAGTTGCGTGGAATTGGCCAAGAGGCTGAGCCGTCATGTGGATGTTTCGATCGTTGATCCTTACGGTTGTGATGAGTTGTACGTCAAGGCGGTGCGTGAGGCGGGAATCGATTATCATGTCCTTTGCCCCGGCCGTGAGGCGTTGTATGTGGGAGGACGAGGAAACCCCTTGCGACGAGCATGGCGTATGTCAGTTTCAGCGCCGGCTCTATTCAGAGTGCGATCAAGGGCCAAGAAAGTTCTAAAGGACATGGACCCCTCTGTGATTTGCAGCGACAACATCCCAAGCGCGTTTCTTATTGGAACATCCAGATACCTGCGACACATTCCGCTTACCGTGTACCTCAGAGGTTGGTACAGACCGGCGAAATTGGGATGGAAAGGTCGGTGGCTTTGCAAGAATCGGCTCTCCGGAATTCTTGCGGTTTCATATGCGACAATGGCCGCACTGTCATGTTCCGGAGTGGACCCGAGGAAAATGTCCGTCTTGCAGAATCCCATCGATGTTGATGAGGCTTTGGAAAAGGCCCATCGACCTCTGGAAGCACCTTTGCCACAGGTGGATCGACCGGTTCGAATTCTGCTACCAGCAGGCATCATGCGGGCCAAGGGCCAACATACAGCCGTAATGGCCATGCGAAGAATCCTTGACGCCGGGCATGACGCCGTGCTCTGGATTGCCGGGGACCACCAACCCGTCGGCGCCAACAAGTACTATCTGGACCAGACCAAGGCCCTCGCTGAGCAAATCGGCGTTTCCGGGAGTGTCGAATGGTTGGGTCTCCGCCACGATATTCCGCAACTTATGAAGGCTTCCACAATTGTAATCCTGCCAAGCCACACCGAAGGTCATCCCCGTGTAACACTGGAGGCAATGGCCTTGGCCAAACCCCTTGCAGCCACGCCGGCAGGCGGTATTATGGACATGATCACACCGGAGATGACCGGGTTATATTTTGATGTTGATGATGAACAGGGACTGGCCATGTGCATAGATCGGTTCGTCAATAACCCGGAAGCGGCTGAACGGATGGGACGATTGGCACAGGAATATATCCGCTTGAGTTTCACTCCTAACCAACAGACCGAAAAGGCTTTGGAATTTTTCAGAAAGGTGGCAACTGCTGATAAGGTGGGATAGATACAAAGTTGACGAACAGCCCGAATGGCACAAGTGAATCCTTGCGTACACGTCTTGTCTGATTATCAGGAAAATGACAAACATGGGAAACTACCGAGCAGCCGTTATACGTGGGG